>NZ_JASCPM010000002.1:0-190261 GCF_029960215.1 Pseudomonas sp. PS01301
GGCCGGCCCGCCGCGGGTTCGGCCGTGCGTGTACCCGGGGCGCGAGCCGCGTCGGCGGTGGTTGCGGTGGGTCAGGGGCACCGCGGTGAGGCCGGACGCGGCTCGCACCGCTGCTACAGGGGAACGCGGCGCTTGCGGTGGTTCAGGCGACGGCTTCGACGACTTTTCCCTGTTTCTCATACAGGAAACTGAGCACCGCCAGGCGGTACTGATTGTAGCGCGGATCGTCGGCCAGGGCCAGGCGGCTGCGGGGGCGGGGCAGGTCGATGGTGAGGATTTCGCCGATGGTCGCCGCCGGGCCGTTGGTCATCATCACGATGCGATCGGAGAGCAGCACCGCCTCGTCGACATCGTGAGTGATCATCATCACCGTGTTGTGCAGCTCGCTCTGGATGCGCATCACCTCATCCTGCAAGTGCGCGCGGGTCAACGCGTCCAGCGCGCCGAACGGTTCGTCGAGCAACAACACCTTGGGCTGCATCGCCAGCGCGCGAGCGATGCCGACGCGCTGCTTCATGCCGCCGGAAATCTCGCTCGGGCGCTTGTGCAGCGCGTGGGTCATGTTGACCATTTCCAGGTTGTGCAGGGTCCAGGCATGGCGCTCGCTCTTGCTCTTGCTGTGCTTGAAGACCTTGTCCACGCCCAGGGCTACGTTCTCGTAAACGGTCAGCCAGGGCAGCAGCGAATGGTTCTGGAACACCAAACTGCGGTCCGGCCCCGGCTGGCGCACTTCCTTGCCGTCGAGAATCACCGCACCGTTGCTCGATTCGATGAGCCCGGCGACGATGTTCAGCACCGTCGACTTGCCGCAGCCCGAGTGGCCGATGATGGAAATGTACTCGCCGCGTGCGACGTTCAGGTTGATCCCGCGCAGCACCTGGCTGGTGACACCGTCGCGCTCGAAGTGCTTGTCGACGTTTTCGATACTCAAGTAATGGCTCATGTTGCCTCCTCAGCTTTGCGAAGTGCCGCGGGTGACCAGGCGTCCGACCATCGCCACCAGGCGATCGAGGCAGAAGCCGACGATGCCCACGTAGGCCAGGGCGAGAATGATGTCGCTGATGCGCGAGGCGTTCCAGGCGTCCCAGATGAAGAACCCGATGCCGACACCGCCAATCAGCATTTCCGCGGCGATGATCGCCAGCCACGACAGGCCGACACCGATGCGCAGGCCGGAAAAGATATAGGGCGCGGCCGCCGGCAGCATGATCTTGCTGAAGTACTCGACGCCGTTGAGCCGCAGCACCTTGGCCACGTTGCGGTAGTCCTCGGGAATGTTGCGCACGCCCACCGAGGTGTTGATGATGATCGGCCAGATGGCGGTGATGAAGATCACGAAGATCGCCGAAGGGTAGCTGTCCTTGAAACCGGCCAGCGACAGCGGCAGCCAAGCCAGCGGCGGTACCGTACGCAGGATCTGGAACAACGGATCGAGCCCGCGCATGGCCCAGGTCGACTGACCCACCAGCACACCCAGGCTGATCCCCACCACCACGGCCAGGGCATAGCCATAGGCAACCCGCGACAGGCTGGCCAGCAGTTGCCAGGCCATGCCCTTGTCGTTGCCGCCGTTGTCGTAGAACGGATCGACGATCAGCTCCCAGGTATCGCTGATCACCTGAGTGGGCGGCGGCAGCGCCGCGCCCTTGCCGCTGCACACCAGTTGCCAGACCAGCAACAGCAGGGCGCCGATCACTACCGGTGGCAGGCACTGCTGCAACACGAAGCGACGGGCGTTCTTCAGCAGTTTCGCCATCACCGGCGGCTTGACCTGGGCCTTGGCGACGGCCTGGGCGGCGCTGTGCAGCTTCTTCACTTCAGCATTCATGGTGACCTCCGGTGAGTGCGGGAAACATCAGGCCAGGGCCTTGATGGACAGGCTGTCGAGATAGGCCTGCGGGTTCTGAGGATCGAAGGTCTTGCCGTCGAAGAAGGTCTCGACACCGCGCGAGTCGGAATCGGGAATCTGCGCGGCCGGCACGCTCAATTCTGCGGCGGCCAGGCGCCAGAGGTCGGAGCGATTGACCTTGGCGATCAAGGCCTGGCTGTCGAAATCCTTGGGCAGGTAGCCCCAGCGCTTGTTTTCGGTGAGGAACCACAGATCGTGGCTCTTGAATGGGTAGGAGGCGAAGTCGTCCCAGTAGCGCATGATGTGCGGGCTGTCCTTGACCACCTTGCCGGTGCCGTAGTCGAAGTTGCCTTTCATGCGCTCGATGATGTCCGCCACCGGCGCGTTGATCCAGCGACGCTTGGCGCAGATCTCTGCCACTTCGTCCTTGTTCTCCGGCCGCTCGCAGAACATCTGCGCTTCCATCACGGCCTTGAGCAGGGCTTTGGTCGCGTTGGGGTGCTTGTCCACGTAGTCGGCGCGCAGAGCCAGGGCCTTCTCCGGATGCTTGTTCCAGATTTCGCCCGTGGTGTTGGCCGTGTAGCCGACTTTCTGATTGATCAACTGCGCGTTCCACGGTTCGCAGACGCAGAAGCTGTCCATGCTGCCGACCTTCATGTTGGCGACCATCTGCGGCGGGGGTACGACGATGGTGGACAGGTCCTTGTTCGGGTCGATGCCGCCTGCGGCCAGCCAGTAGCGCAACCACAGGTCGTGGGTGCCGCCGGGGAAGGTCATCGCGGCATTGACGGTCTTGCCGCTGGCACGCTTGCTGGCCAGCGCCGCCTTGAACGGTGCGGAATCCAGGCCCAGCTTGAGGTCGGCGTGTTCGTTGCCCACCGAGATGCACTGGCCGGACAGGTTCAGCCGCGCGAGGATGTACATGGGCACTGGCTGGTTGTTGGGCGTGACCTTGCCAGCAGCGATCAAGTAGGGCATGGGTGTGAGGATGTGTGCGCCGTCGATGCCGTTGGCGGCCGAACCCAGCACCAGATTATCCCGCGTGGTGCCCCAGGACGACTGTTTGAGCACTTCCACCCCGGTCATGCCGTGCTTGGCGAAAAAGCCTTTCTCGTCGGCGACGAACAGCGGCGCGGCATCGGTCAGTGCGATGAAGCCCAGCTTGGCCGTGGTGGTTTCCAGACCGTCGCTGCCCGCTGCCCAGACCGCCGAGGACAGCCCGGGTGGCAGCAGTCCAAGGGCTGCACCGGCACCGGCCACGGTCAACGACTGCTTGAGAAAGTGCCGACGCTTGGCGTCGTGCGGGTGTGCTTTGAAAGGCGTGTCATCCATCGCTGATTCCCCTGCTGCTGGCGGCCAAAAAAATGCAAAAAAAAACGGCGGTCACGCGCTCCGGGCAGTGCTGCCGGAACGCGTGGACGCCGTTGTCCAGGATTCGAATAGTCGACCGCAGTTGGCTGCGATCCTGTGTCTCTCAAAGCAGATTGCGTGCCAAGGCGTCGAGAGCCGCACGGGACGTAGCCGTCCCCGCGCAATGGAGCGTCCGTGTGCACGGATGCGGAGCATGCCACCGGCAGGGTGCGCAAATAGGGCGCAGTCTGTGCCTCAACCTTTGCCAGCCACGGCCAATACGTTCTGCGCCATGTCGACCATGCGCAGCCCCCGCGACATCGCCGATTGCCGCAGTCGGGTGTACGCCTCGCTTTCACTGAGGGCATATTCATTCATCAACAATTGCTTGGCCCGTTCCACCAGCTTGCGCTCATTGAGCGCCTGGCGTGCCTCGTCCAGTTGCAGGTTGGCATCCTGCAGACGGTGGGTCTGGGCCTGCAGCAGGTCCAGCAGCGAGCGGCCCATCTGCGGTCCGTGGCCGTCGGGCGCGGGGCTGTCGAGATCGCTGGCATGCACGCTGAACAGCCGGGCATCGCCGCAGCCCATGGTTTCCAGACTGGCCAGGCGTTGCAACAGCACGCGGTGGTTGTCGAGGTCGGCATTGGCCAGCTTGATGCTGCTCTGACAACTGGCCAACAGTTGCTCGGCAAGGTGCTTCTCCACCTCGTGCATCTGATCGATGCGCTGGCTGTGCAGTTCGAACCAGAGCTGCGAGAGGCCCGGGTCCACCGGATGTTGCGCCGAGGTGCGCATGCCGACTTCGCGCAGGCGCAACAACTGTGTGGTGAGTTCGCTGCGCTGCAACTCGGCCCAGCGCTGACCGGCCAGCGGGTCGGCGAATTCGCTGAAGGTCTGGAAGCAGCGCTCCTGGCTTTGCGTCAGGTGCAGGATGCGCTCCTGCACACTGGCGTCGAAAAACCCCGCCGAGAAGCCGGCCACGCCGGTGGCCCGCTCCTGACCGGCCAGCTCCTTGCCCTGCATGAAGTTGAACAGCGCCACCAGCACCCGGGTGATGTCCGGGTCGATGGCCGTGTCGGCCGCTTCGAAGACCACGGCCATGAGTCCACCGATTAGACGGGTCAGGGCCGCCGTGGCCAGGCTGGGTGCGAGCAGACGTTCGCGAATGCGCCGCCGCAGGCCGGGCAATTCGTCGAAACCGTGCAGGACGTAGGCAACGCGGTTGAACAGGCGGGCCCGGTCGGCTGCGCTGGCCGCATTCAGGTCCACGACCTGCAAGCGCTGGAGTACGTCGTGCTCCAATGCCTGAGCCTGCTCGGTGTGCAGGTCCAGTTGTCGGCGGTGGGTTTCCACCTGGCTGCCCAGATAGAGGTTGGTGTAGCCACGTTCACGCTGCAGGGCATGCACCAGGCGGCTGATCAGCGTCACCAGTTCACAGGTGTCGGCCAGCCCGCGCAGGCCTTCGAGCTCGCTGCGGCGAGCGGCCAGCATGAAACGCAGGGCAGGGGGCATAGGACGATCAGGCAGGGCGCGATCAGGCATGGCGGGCTCGCAACTTCGGTGAGGGACGGCACGGTTGCATGCAAATCCCGGTCCCGACGTTGCGCCCGTCGCCTGCATTGCCACGTATGCCGACGGCTGTGTAACTGCTATAACGCCCAGGCCCAACAATAAAAAAGGAGTCAGCGATGTCCCCCATTCGTCTCGGCGTGGTCGGCTACGGCAAGATTGCCCAGGATCAGCACGTCCCCGCCCTGCGCAATGACCCATCCTTCGAGCTGGTCGCCGTGGCCACCCTCGGCGAGCCATGCCCCGGCGTCACGCATTTCGGCAGCCTGCACGAGTTGCTCGAACAGGCTGCGGATATCCAGGCGCTGGCGTTCTGCACACCGCCTCAGGGTCGCTATGCGCAGGTCCGCGAAGCGCTGCTGGCCGGCAAGCACGTGCTGGTGGAAAAACCGCCCTGCGCCAGCCTTGGCGAGGCCATGGCCTTGGTCGAACTGGCCACCGAGCAAGGTGTGACCTGCCTGTTCGCCTGGCATTCGCGCTTCGCCGCAGGGGTTGAAAGCGCCCGCGCCTGGCTGGCGGGCAAACGGCTGCAGTCGGTCACGGTGCAGTGGAAGGAAGACGTGCGCAAGTGGCACCCGGGCCAGCAGTGGATCTGGCAGGCCGGCGGCCTCGGCGTGTTCGATCCGGGCATCAACGCCCTGTCGATCATCAGCCACGTGCTGCCTGAAGCCCTGTTCGTCACCCAGGCCAGCCTGCGCTTTCCCGGCAATCGCCAGGCGCCGATCGCGGCTGACCTGAGCATGAGCGACGCGAACGGCCTGCAGGTGAGCGCCGCCTTCGACTGGGACCACGGTCATGACGAGCTCTGGCAGATCGAAGTACGTTGCGACGAAGGATGCCTGCGCCTGACCCACGGCGGTGCGCAGCTGCTTATCGACGATGTGCCGCAGACGCTCGAAACGGTAGGTGAATACCCGTTGCTCTACCGGCACTTCGCGCGACTGATCGAGGCCGGTAACAGTGATACCGATCTGCAGCCGCTGCGCCTGGTGGCCGACGGGTTTCTGCTCGGGGAGCGCGCAACGGCCGCCGATTTCGTCGACTGAAAACGCCGTTCAGGCAACTATCGGCGTTTGGCAGGCGGGCTCGGCAGCGGCGCGAGCAGGGCGTCGATATCGTTGTCCTGCAGGCGCCAGTCGCCGGTTTCCCTTGCATCGAGAATGCCGGCCGCCAAGGCTGACTTTTCCTGCTGCAGGTGCTGGATCTTTTCTTCCACCGTGCCGCGGGTGATCAGCTTGTAGACGAACACCGGTTTTTCCTGGCCGATGCGGTAGGCGCGGTCGGTGGCCTGGTTTTCCGCGGCCGGGTTCCACCAAGGGTCGTAGTGGATCACCGTGTCTGCTGCGGTCAGGTTCAAGCCCACGCCGCCGGCCTTCAGGCTGATCAGGAAGATCTGCAGCCTGCCGTCCTGAAAGTCCCTGACCGGTGCCCGGCGATCGCGCGTGGTACCGGTCAGCAATGCGTAGGGGATGCCTCGCTGCTGCAGCTCCTGCTCGATCAGGCCCAGCATAGAGGTGAACTGGGAGAACAGCAGGATGCGCCGACCGCTGTCCAGCAGTTCGTCGAGCAATCGCAGCAGGCTGGCCAGCTTGCCCGAACTGTGGCCCGGCGGCGGTGCTGCAACGCTGTTGACCAGGCGCAGGTCACAGCACACCTGACGCAGCTTGAGCAGCGCTTCGAGGATGATGATCTGACTGCGCGCCACGCCTTTTCGGTCGATTTCGGCGCGTACCTTTTTATCCATGGCCAGGCGCACTGTCTCGTAAACGTCGCGCTGCGCCTCGTTGAGTTCGACCCAGTGGACGATTTCGCTCTTGGCCGGCAGCTCGGTGGCCACCTGCTCCTTGGTGCGGCGTAGCAGGAATGGCTTGATACGCGCGTTCAGGTGCTGCAGGCGCGTCTCGTCGCCCTGTCGCTCGATCGGCAGACGGTAGTCGCGGCTGAACTGCTTGCTGTCGCCCAGCCAGCCCGGCATCAGGAAATGAAACAGCGACCAGAGTTCGCCCAGATGATTTTCCAGGGGCGTGCCGCTCAGGCACAGGCGTTGCCGCGCATTCAGCTGACGTGCCGCCTGCGCCGCCTTGCTGCTGGGGGTCTTGATGTACTGGGCTTCGTCGAGCACCAGTACGTGCAGCGGCACCTGTTCGAGGACTTCGATGTCCTTGGGCAGCAGGGCATAGGTGGTCAGCAGCACGTCGTACTCGGCCAGATGCGCGAAGTGTTTCTTGCGGCTGGCGCCGTGCAGGGCCAGGACCTTGAGTGCGGGCGCGAAGCGGACGGCTTCGTCCTGCCAGTTCGGCACCAGGCTGGTGGGCATCACCACCATGGCCGGGCGATCAAGGCGTCCGGCCTGTTTCTCTATCAATAGATGGGCGAGGGTTTGCAGGGTTTTGCCCAGGCCCATGTCGTCGGCGAGGATGCCGCCCACTTCCAGTTGCCGCAGCGCCTGCATCCAGCTCACGCCTTCCAGCTGGTAAGGACGCAGCGTGGCGTTCAAACCGTCGGGTGCGGTGACCGGACAGTGGCGGATGTCGCGCAGGCGTTCGGCAAAGTGACGTACCCGCTCGCCACCTTGCCAGTCCAGAGGCAACGTCCGCAGCCCTTCGAGGCGCGTGGCGTCGGCGGTGGCCAGGCGTATCGAGGTGTCGCCCGGTTCGCGCAGGTAGAAATCCCCCAGCGTTGCCAGCACCGGTTTCAAGCGGCCATAGGGCAGGGCGACCTGCACGGTTCGCTGAACGCCGTCTTGCGCCGTATGCACGGGCACCAGGATCTGTTCGTCGTCGCGACGGCGCGCCAGGTGGCTCGGGTTGAGCAGTTCCGGGTGGCTGCGCAGCAGGTTGAGGAGGATCGGCAGCAGGCTCAGCGGTTCGCCGTCGACCACGATGCCCAGTTCCAGATCGAACCAGTCGCGCTCGGGGCCTTCCTCGATGGTGGCGTACCAGCGGTCGACCGGCGTCAGGTCGAAGGCGAACGCTTCGGCGTATTCGATTTCCCAGCCTTGCTCGCGCAACCCCGGAAGCTCGTTGAGGATGAAGCGTAGCCAGGCAGCATCGCTGGGCAGCTCGAAGATCTCGCCGGCGCTTTCCGGCAGCGCTTTGCTCTGCCGGGTCGCCAGCTTGAAGCCGATGCCCTGCAACTGCTCGCGCAGGGCCCGCTCGGCGGCCGGCTGGCGCAGGATTCGAGCGTTCTGGTTCTGCCATTGGCGCGCGACGCTGGTGGGGCGCGGCCCGCTGACGTATTCGCCGGCGTAGCCGTACGCCAGCGCCGCACGATGCTGCACGTAACGCTGCATCTTGCCGTTGCGTGGTTCGAAGGCGCTGAACTCGACGCTGCCCAGCCACAGCCGTGGCCGCGGTTGCAGCGTATCGATCAGGCGCTCATCGGGCATATCAACCGGCTTTTGGCGTCAAGCGCTCGAACAGCGCTTCGATGACGTTGAAACGCTCCTCGGCGCGCTCCATCGGCACCATGAACTTGAACAGCGTGGCGCCTTCGAACTTGTAGCGCTTGGGCTGGCTCTGGATCAGCTTGATCAGGGTCAGCGGATCGACCGGCGTGCTCGGGCCGAATTCGATGCGCCCACCCTGCGGGCCGCCATCGACCTTGGTGATACCCAGCTGCTCGGCCTGAAGCTTGAGCAGGGTCAGGCGCACCAGATTCTTGGTCGGTTCGGGCAACAGGCCGAAGCGGTCGATCATTTCCACCTGCAGGTCCTTGAGACCGTCCTCGTCCACCGCCGAGGCGATGCGCTTGTAGAGGATCAGGCGAGCGTGCACATCGGGCAGATAGTCCTCGGGAATCAGAGCAGGCAGACGCAGGTTGATCTCCGGCCCGCCGCCCAGGGGCTGGTCCAGGTTGGGTTGCTCGCCCTTGCGGATCGACTTGACCGCACGCTCGAGCATCTCCATGTACAGGGTGAAACCGACCGCCTGGATCTGTCCGCTCTGGCCTTCGCCAAGCAGCTCGCCGGCACCGCGGATTTCCAGGTCGTTGGTCGCCAGAACGAAACCGGCTCCCAGGTCCTGGGTATTGGCGATCGCCTCCAGGCGCTTTTCGGCGTCCGGAGTGATCTGCTGGCGCGGCGGGGTCAACAGGTAGGCATAGGCCTGGTGGTGGCTGCGGCCGACGCGCCCGCGCAGCTGATGCAACTGCGCCAGACCGAACTTGTCGGCGCGCTCGATGATGATGGTGTTGGCGCTGGGCACGTCGATGCCGGTCTCGATGATGGTCGAGGCGATCAGCACGTTGAAGCGCTTGTGATAGAAGTCGCTCATCACCTGTTCCAGCTCGCGCTCGCGCATCTGCCCATGGCCGATGCCGATGCGCGCCTCGGGAACCAGCTCGGCGAGGTCGGCGGCGCATTTCTCGATGGTTTTCACATCGTTGTGCAGGTAGTACACCTGGCCACCGCGCAGCAGTTCGCGCAGCAGCGCTTCCTTCACGGTGCTCTTGTTCTGCTCCATGACGAAGGTGCGCACCGACAGGCGCCGCGCCGGTGGCGTGGCGATGATCGACAGGTCGCGCATGCCGGCCACGGCCATGTTCAGCGTGCGCGGAATCGGCGTGGCGGTCAGGGTGAGGATGTCTACTTCACTGCGCAGGGCCTTGAGCGCCTCTTTCTGACGGACCCCGAAGCGGTGTTCTTCGTCGATGATCACCAGGCCCAGGTTCTTGATCTTGACGTCGTCCTGCAGCAGCTTGTGGGTACCGATGACGATGTCGATCTTGCCTTCGGCCAGTTGCTCGACGGCGGCGCCGACTTCCTTGGCCGATTTGAAGCGGCTCATCACCTCGACCGTCACTGGCCAATCGGCGAAACGGTCGCGGAAGCTGTTGTAGTGCTGCTGGGCGAGCAGGGTGGTCGGCACCAGGATGGCCACCTGGCGGCCGCCGTGCACGGCGATGAACGCCGCGCGCATGGCCACTTCGGTCTTGCCGAAGCCGACGTCGCCGCACACCAGGCGGTCCATGGGCTTGGGCGCGAGCATGTCGTGGCGCACGGCCTCGATGGCCGACTGCTGGTCCGGGGTTTCTTCGAAAGCGAAGCCGGCGCTGAACGTGGCGTAGTCCAGAGCCGGGTCGGCGAACGCATAGCCTTCGCGCGCAGCGCGGCGGGCATAGATGTCGAGCAACTCGGCGGCCACGTCGCGCACCTGCTCGGCGGCCTTGCGCTTGGCTTTCTGCCAGGCCTCGGAGCCGAGCCGGTGCAGCGGGGCCAGGGCGTCGTCGCTACCGGTGTAGCGGGCGATCAGGTGCAGGTTGGCCACCGGCACGTAGAGCTTGGCGTTCTCGGCGTATTCCAGGGTGAGGAATTCGGCGACCTGATTGTCGATCTCCAGCGTCGCCAGCCCCAGGTAGCGGCCCACACCGTGGTCGATGTGCACCACCGGCGCGCCTTCGCGCAGCTCGGTGAGGTTCTTGATGACGTTGTCGTTGGCCGCGTCGGCGCGCTTGTCGCGGCGCCGCCGCTGCATCACGCGCTGGCCGAACAGCGGACTCTCGGCGATCAGGGCCAGGGCCGGGTCGAGAATCTGCAGGCCTTCGTCGAGCGGCGCGATGGTGATCGCCAGACGTTCCTCGCCCTCGGCGAACTCGTTCCAGCCGTCCACCGTGCGAGGGCGGACCTTTAGCCGCTCCAGCAGCTCCAGCAGCACTTCACGGCGACCGGCGGATTCGGCGGTGAACAGCACCCGGCCCGGAAACTGGTCGAGGAATCCGGCCAGCGCGGCGAGGGGCTGGGTGGCCTTGGCCTCGATGGCCAGGTCCGGCAGCGCCGCTGCGGCGAAACGTTCACGGCCCGGCCCCGGCTCCAGGTCATCCTGGCTGACGATGATGCGTGGCCAAGTCTTGAGCTGGGCGAAGCAGTCTTCCACCGGCATGAACAGTTCGGCAGGCGGCAGCAACGGACGCGCGGGATCGACCCGACGCTCCTCGTAACGGTTGCGCACGTCGCTCCAGAAATGCTCGGCGGCCTGTTCGATACCCGGCAGCGAGAACACCTGGGTGTCCTGGGGCAGATAGTCGAACAGGGTCGAGGTTTCTTCGAAGAACAGCGGCAGGTAGTACTCGATACCGGCAGGGGTGATGCCGCTGCTCAGGTCCTGAAAGATCGGGCAGCGACGGAAGTCGACGTCGAAACGTTCGCGAAAGCGTGCCTTGAAGCGGGTCACCGCTTCCTTCTGCAGGGGGAATTCGCGGGCCGGCAGCAGGCGGATCGACTCGACCTTGTCGATGGAGCGCTGGGTCTCCGGATCGAAGGTACGCAGCGTCTCGATCTCGTCGTCGAACAGGTCGATCCGATAGGGCAGCTTGCTACCCATGGGGAACAGGTCGATCAGGGCGCCGCGCACGGCAAATTCACCGTGCTCGTACACCGTGTCGACGTAGCGGTAGCCGCTGGCCTCCAGACGCGTGCGCATCTGCTCTACGTCCAGGCGTTGCCCCACGTCCAGCACCAGGCTGCTGCCCAGCAGGAACTGGGTCGGCGCCAGCCGATGTAGGGCAGTGGTGATGGGCACTACCAAAACCCCGTGCGCGAGCTCGGGCAGGCGGTAGAGGGCGGCGATACGCTGGGAGATGATGTCCTGGTGCGGCGAGAACAGGTCGTACGGCAGGGTTTCCCAGTCAGGGAAATGCAACACCGGCAACTGCGGGGCGAAGAAACGCAGTTCCTGCTCCAGCCGGTCGGCGCTTTGGCTGTCGGCGGTGAGCAGAAGCGTGAAGCGCTTGGCGGCATTGGCCGCTTCGGCGATCGCCAGGCTCAGGGCGGCCCCGGGCAGGTTGCCCCAGGCGTGTTTGCCTGCCGAGGCAGGGAGTTGCGGAAGGCGCAGAACAGGCACGGGAGGTTGAGCTCCAAGCGTTGCGGCGGAAAACGGGGATTGTACCGGGGCGACGGTGGGCTGTCAGGTGCTGTGATGGGGTTGTGCCATTGCGGCGGCTTGAGCGGTCGGCAAAGGGCGCACCCGGTTGCTTCGCACGGCCTCTTGTCATAAAACCGCCGGGTATGAGCTACCTCGTTGGCGCGCCTCGGTTTTTTTGACGGTCCTATTCGCCAAACTTCACGACGTCGATAAGCGCAGATTGCTCCGGCCGCGCGGCGAAGTCATAATGTAGCCCGTTTTCTCAGCCCCTACATGTGGAAGGTTACCGTGACTCAGAAGCCCGACCAGTGTCTTGGTGAATGGATCGATCGTGAAGCACTCGCTGAAGCGATGATTCCTTTGATCGGCCAGCTCTACCGCAATAACAACGTAGTCACCTCCATCTACGGCCGCAGCCTGATCAACCGTTCGGTGATCGAGCTGCTCAAGGCGCACCGCTTCGCTCGCCATCGCCAGTCCGATTCCTCGGAGCTGTCGGTGCACGAGACGTTCCCGCTGATCAAGGCGATGAGCGAACTCAAGCTGGGCGCCGCTTCCGTGGATCTGGGCAAGCTCGCGGTCAAGTTCAAGGAAAGCGGCAACGGGCGCAGCGCCGAACAGTTCGTGCGTGAAGAGCTGGCGGACGTGGTCGGCAAGCAGAACCAGGGCGAGCGTACCGGTACCGACGTGGTGCTGTACGGTTTCGGCCGCATCGGTCGCCTGCTGGCGCGCATCCTGGTCGAGAAGGCGGGTGCCGGCGACGGCCTGCGTCTGCGTGCGATCGTCGTGCGCAAAGGCGCCGACAACGACCTGGTCAAGCGCGCCAGCCTGTTGCGTCGCGACTCGGTGCACGGCTCGTTCGACGGCATCATCCATGTCGACGAAGCGAACAGCACCCTGACCGTCAACGGCAACCTGATCCAGGTCATCTACGCCAAGAACCCGAGCGAAGTCGACTACACCCAGTATGGCATCAAGAATGCCCTGCTGGTCGACAACACCGGCGTCTGGCGCGATGCCGACGGCCTTGGCCAGCACCTGGCCTGCCCAGGCATCGACCGCGTGGTGCTGACCGCACCGGGCAAGGGCAAGCTGAAGAACATCGTGCATGGCATCAACCATGGCACGATCACTGCCGACGACAAGATCGTTTCGGCGGCGTCTTGCACCACCAACGCCATCGTGCCGGTGCTCAAGGCGGTCAACGACAAGTTCGGCATCGTCAACGGCCACGTCGAAACCGTTCACTCGTACACCAACGACCAGAACCTGATCGACAACTTCCACAAGGGCGACCGTCGCGGCCGTTCGGCTGCGTTGAACATGGTCATCACCGAGACCGGCGCTGCCACCGCTGCCGCCAAGGCGCTGCCCGAACTGGCCGGCAAGCTGACCGGCAACGCCATTCGCGTGCCGACGCCGAACGTCTCCATGGCCATTCTGAACCTGAACCTAGAGAAGGCCAGCACCCGCGAAGAGATGAACGAGTACCTGCGCTACATGGCGCTGCACTCGGACCTGTCCCGGCAGATCGACTTCGTCAACTCCCAGGAAGTGGTATCGACCGACTTCGTCGGCTCGCGCTACGCCGGTGTGGTCGACGCCGAGGCCACCATCTGCAACGACAACCGCGTCGTGTTGTACGTCTGGTACGACAACGAATTCGGCTACAGCTGCCAGGTGGTCCGTGTGATGGAAGACATGGCGGGCGTCAACCCTCCAGCTTTTCCACACTGAGCCTGAGCGCTGAATGAAAAACGCCCCGACTGGTTCGGGGCGTTTTTTTTGGGGTGTCAGGTATGGCCTCTTCGCGGGCAGAGCCCGCTCCCACAGGTCCCAATACACCTTGATCCCTGTGGGAGCGGGGCGGGCGGCGAGCCATCTGCCCGCGAAGGGCGCACCGCGGTATCAGGCCTGCGCCGCCAAAGCCGTACGTTGCGCATGCCGGTCGCCGCGGAACAGTACCAACGTCGCTACCAGCCCCAACACCGCCGCGCCACTGAGCCAGATGCCCGGTGCCGCCTTGTTGTCCAGCGCGTGAATCAGGTAGGTGCACGCCACTGGAGTGAACCCGCCGAATGTCGCCGTGGCCAAGCTATAGGCCAGCGAAAACCCAGTGGTGCGCACGTCCAGAGGCATGATCTCGGTCAGCGCCACGACCATGGCACCGTTGTACGAGCCATACAGGAACGACAGCCACAGCTCGACCGCCAGCAGACGGCCAAAGCTGGGATCCGCTACCAGCCACGACAAGGTCGGGTAGGCCGTCAGAATCGCCAGCACCGTGGCCGCGAGCAGCAACGGCTTGCGCCCGATGCGGTCCGACAATGCGCCCATGATCGGCAGCCAGATGAAGTTGGAAAGGCCCACGGCCATGGTCACCAGCAGCGCATCCATGTCCGACAGGTGCAGCTCGTTCTTGCCGAACGTCGGTGTGTAAGCGGTGATCAGGTAGAACGAAACGGTGGTCATCACCACCAGCGCCATGCCCGCCAGGACCAGACGGAAATTCTGCGCCACCGAATGCACGACTTGCTTGAGCGTGGGTCGATGGGTGCGCGCTTCGAACTCGGGCGTCTCTTCAAGCGAACGACGAATGAAGAAAATCACCGGTACGATCATGCAGCCCACCAGGAACGGCACCCGCCAGCCCCAATCACCCATCTGTTGCGCATCGAGAAAGTGATTGAGCAACACCCCGAGCAGGCCGGCGAAGACCACGGCGACCTGCTGGCTGGCCGACTGCCAGCTGACGAAGAAACCCTTGCGCCCTGGCGTGGCGATTTCGGCCAGGTACACCGACACGCCGCCCAACTCCACGCCTGCCGAGAAGCCCTGCAACAATCGCCCGAGCAGCACCAGCAGCGGCGCCGCAACGCCCAAGGTCGCGTAACCAGGTACGCAGGCAATCAACACCGTGCCCAAAGCCATCAAGGCCAAGGTCACGATCAGCCCTTTCCGCCGTCCGTGCCGGTCGATGTACGCACCCAGAAAGATGGCCCCCAGGGGGCGCATGAGAAAGCCGGCACCGAAGGTGGCCAGCGACAGCATCAGAGAAGCGAAGGCACTGTCGGTCGGAAAGAATGTCTTGGCGATGGCCGTGGCGTAGAAGCCATAGACCATGAAATCGAACATTTCCAGAAAATTGCCGCTGACAACGCGAAAGATCGCCTTGCCTTTACCCACCTCAGACGTCATGGCTGTGCTCACTTTACTTGATCTTATAGGTGACCCATGGCGGTAGACGCGTCGAGCTTTCGGGCACAACGGTCCAACGCCGGGAACATATCTTGTAACAATATGTTCCAGATCAACCGCAGGTAAAGTGAATTCGTTCGCCAGCCAGGCGGTGACGCAGGTCTTTGACGCTCAGGCCGGACGCCAGCTGACACCATTGATGCCGAATTTTTCGGCCGATGGCTGACTGGTCTTTTTCACATGCTCACGGCCGAATCGACCGATGCGGCCGACCCCTGCATCGCAGCTTGCCCAATGCCAGGCCTCGCTGCTGTCCATTTTCTCGGCTCGGATGATGAACGACTTGGGGTCGCCGTGCAGGGTGTAATCGATGACGAACAGTTTTGCGTTGTTCATGGGGCCGAAGATCTTCCTTGTGAGGTGCGTCGCAATGAGTTTCGGAGTCCGGCCCGTCTGAAAAATTCAGTTGGATTGGCGCAGCCACGCCAATCCCATTAAGCGTGTGGCGCTCATCCCAGTCCAGACTGGCGCGCCAGCGCGGTCGCCAGGCTGGGCGCCAGTGGCAGGGTTGGCAGCAGGGTCGCCTGATAGGCGTGATAGAGGTCGGGTTTGCCTGGCCAGATGGTCTGCGCCGGTTGATTGTCCGTATCGAGTTCATGGTGCCAGCTGCCATGCTCGCGATCGATCAGGTAGAGGTCGATGTAGTCCCAGAACTCACGGTACCAGCGCTCATGGCTGGCATCGCCGGTACGCTGGTACAGCGCCGCGGCGGCGGCCACCGCTTCTGCCAGCGTCCAGTGCAGACGCTGCGCGACCACCGGCCGTTGTTGCCAGTCTAACGTGTAGACGATTCCCGGCTGGCCATCCACCGCCCAGCCGACCCGGCAGGCTGCGGCGAACAGATGCTGGGCGTCTTCGGCCAGCCAGCTGGGGTTGGCCAGGCCGATGCGGTGCCGTGCGGCTTCCAGGTGCAGGAGCAGCCGCGCCCACTCGAAGGCATGCCCTGGCGTTTGCCCGTAGGGACGGAACTCGTCCCCGGGGCGGTCATGGTTGTAGTCGGGTAGCGCTTGCCAGTGGGCGTCGAAGTGTTCGACTGGCAGGTAGTTGGTGGCTGCCGCGTGTTGGTGAATGAGCCGCTCGCTGATCGCCAGCGCGCGATCCAGCCACCTGGTGTCGTTGCAGACGTCGGCCAGGGCCAGGCAGGCCTCCACTCCGTGCATGTTGCTGTTGCCACCCCGGTAGTCTTCCTGGTCGCTCCAGTCCTGAGCGAAGGATTCCACGAATGCCTGCTCGGCTTCGCACCAGAAGTGCCGCTCCAGAACGTCGACCGCGTCGGCCAGCAACGCCGCAGCGCCTGGTCGTCCGGCCGCTACGGCCGAGCTCGCCGCCAGGGCCACGAATGCATGCAGATAGGCTTGCTTGCGCGACGTGGAGGCCGGCCTGGCGCTGGCATGCCAGCCACCGTGCCGTGCATCGCGCAATGGACCCTGCAACGCGCGGATGCCATGGTCGACCATGGCCGCACTGCCTGGGATGCCCTGCAGGCAGGCCAAGGCAAAGCTGTGGGTCATGCGGGCGGTCTGGATGGTCAATGCACCGCTGGCCAGCACCGGTCGGCCCCGGTTGTCGAGGTCGGCAAAGCCGTCTTCGATGCGCGCCGCCTTGGCGAACTCCAGCAATCGCTGGCCTTGCTGGGCCAGCCAGTGCCGGTGGGTGGGAAGGGTCAACCAACTGTTCGCGGCAGGAGTGAGGGTCTCCATCGGTACGAATGCCTCGCTAGGGGATGCAGGAAGCATCCAGCATAGCGGGGCGCAATGGCGCTTGGGCGGCGCCGACCCTCAGAGTCAGGCTTGTGGCCGATTCGGCCTATTGATAGGACTCATCATCCTCGTCATCTTCTTCCTGAAGCGGCACCGTGGCATCTTCGGTGGTCACCGAGCCTGGATCCTCGCTGCCTGGATCGTTGATGAAGGGCACACCATTGGGGCCTTTTTCTTCTTTGCCTTCGGTTTCAGGTGTCATGGTCATTCTCCTGTTGGCGACCTGCAGACGGTCGACTCAGGCATTGGACGCTCGGGCGCGCACGATGTTCATGCTGAGCATTGCCAGCACCGCTATCAGTGCCACCACGGCGCTGAAGAACTCGGCGGAATGATGCAGCCCGAACACGGGAATGCTCACGCCCACGGCGATCACCGGCACCGACATGGACAGGTAATAGACGATGAACAGTGCCGAGGTGACCCCGGCCTTCTGGCCGACGGGCGCGGCATTGGCCACCGCGCCCATGCCGGCCCGAAAGGTCAGGCCTTGGCCGATTCCGCTCAGAGCGCCGCCGAGCACCAGCAGCCAGAGCTGGGCGCTGGCGATACTCAGGCCCAGACAGGCGACGCCGAGGATCAGCACAGTGCAACCAACGGTCATCTGCGCGGCTTCGCGAATTCGCCTGACCCAGGCCTGCCCGACGATGGAGCCAGCGAACAGCACCAGAATCACTGCACCGATCACCAGGCCTCCCGCGTGCCCCATGACCTGGCGCATGATCGCCGGTACCAGCGAGGTGAACAATCCGGTCACGCTGAACCCGGCAAGGCCGGCGATGGCGGCGGGTATGAATGGGCCGCGCACTGCTGCCGGCAGGCTCGGGCGCTGGAATCCCAGACGTGGTTTGACAGGTCGCTGCGCCGTCTCGCCGACGGCCAGGATGGCGGCCACTGCCGCCAGCAGCAGGACCAGATGCACGACGAAGGCCAGGTGCACCGGCCAGGGCAGAAACTGTGACGTGAAACCGGCCAGCAGCGGGCCCAGCCCCAAGCCAAGCATGTTGGCCGCCGTGGCGACCAATGTTGCGCTGTTCTGCCAGCGCTTGGGCGCCGCTTCGATTACTGCCACCGTACCGGTACCGGTCATGATCCCGGCCGAAAAGCCCGAGATCAGCCGAGCGATCAGCAATCCGCCAATGGAGTCGGTGCACAGGAAAATCACCGCGCTGATCGCGCCCATGGCCAAGCCTGCCAGCAGCATCGGTCGCCGACCCAATTGATCGGACCAGCTGCCGACGGCCAGCAATGCACTGATCACCCCGGCCGCATAGATGGCGAAAATCAACGTCACCCAGGTCGGACCGAAGCCCAGATGCTGTTGATACAGGGCGTACAGTGGCGTCGGCAGGGTGGTGCCGACCATGGTGATCAGAAAGGCCACGGCGATCAGCCAGAAGCTCGCCGGGTGGGACGGTTGATCAGGTGCGCCGGTGGCAGCGTGGGGAGGAGTACGGGTCATTGATTTCGGCCAGATCGGGGAAGGCGGTCGGGAAACCTAGCAAACTGTGGCCGTCAGGTATACGTCTGCAAACGCACGTCCGCGGATTGACCTCAAGGGTGCTTGAAGTGCGCACCCCGGCGCAGTCTGATCGGCCCCTCCGGTTCCTTGTCGGGATTCAGCCGGTCATCGCCCTGGGTCAGGTCGATGATCTCGGCGGCCGCCAGGGCCCGAGCCACCCGGCGAACCTCCGGCATCAGCGCGCGCCACGCGGGCTCGTCCTGCTCCAGCGAGCGCGCCACTTCCGAAGGGCAGATGGACGTGCCCACGGCGCGTTGTTCGAGCAGGTGCAGAACGCGGCTGGCGATGACGTCGTCGGGGTGGGTCATGGGGGCGTTCTTCCTTGCAGGCGACAGGCTGAAGATGAAAACAACTTCAGCCATGTTACCTGCAACACCCCCGACTGGACATATCGAGCCGCGATCGGTATCGCCTCAGGCGCTGGCGGGTTCGTCCGGGGTGAATTCCTTCTCCATGTGCCGTTCGATCTGCTCCAGCGACTTGCCGCGCGTTTCCGGCACGCACATCGCGACGAAGATCAGCGACATGACGTTGATCGCCGCGAACAGCATGAAGGTGTAGGGGCCGAAGCCAGCCAGGGCGATAGGGAACAGGAACGCCACCGACGCGTTGCACAGCCACTGGAAGCACACCGCCGTACCGGTCATCATGCCCCGCAGATGGGAAGGAAACAGTTCGGACATCAGCAGCCAGTAGACCGGGGCGATGAAAGTCTGCATGAACAGCAGGAACATCAGGATACAGGCCAGCGCCAGGTAGCTCTGCAGCAGCGAGGAGGGCAGCATGGTCAGCACGCCACACAGCAGCACCTGCGCCAGGACCACGAAGCACAGCCCGGTCATCAACATCGGCCGACGGCCATGGCGACCGACCAGCCAGATGCCGATCAAGGTAGCGATCACCGAAGCGACACCGTTGCCGATGGTCGCGGTGAGCGCCGCGTTGGTGCCCAGTCCCGTGGACTTGAGAATCACCGGGGTGAAGTACATGAACGCGTTGACCCCTGTGAGCTGGGCCACGAAGCCCAGGCCCATGCCCACCAGCAGCAACCGACGCAGCCAGGGTTCGGCCCAGATCGAGGACCAGCTCACGTCGGCACGTTCCTCGTCGTTCTGAGCCTGGATCTCCTTCATTTCCTTGTCGACCTGCTTCTTGCTCGAGCGGATCTTTTCCAGCACCTCGCGGGCTTCCTCCATCCGTCCCTTGCTGGCGAGCCAGCGTGGCGAAGTCGGAACGAAGTGCATGCCGATCCACAGCAGGGCCGCCGGGATCACCGCGATGGCGAGCATCCAGCGCCACACGTCGGGGGTGTGGGCAAAATGCGCCAGCAGGGCGTTGGAGATATAGGCCACCAGTTGCCCGGTGACGATCATCAGTTCGTTCTGGCTGACCAGGCGAGCTCGCTTGTTGGGCCCGGCGATCTCGGCAATGAACATCGGCACGATCGCCGATGCACCCCCCACCGCAAGACCCAGCACGAATCGAGTGGCGACCATGATGGCCACGGTCGGAGCGAGGGCCGAGCCCAAGGCGCCGATCATGAACAGGATGGCCAAGCCCTTGAGCGCGGTCAGGCGGCCGTATTTGTCGGCCAGATGACCGGCGAACAGCGAGCCAAACGCGGCGCCGAGGATCAACGAGGACGCTACCAGGCCCTCGGTGAACGGAGTGAGCCCCAGACCGCCTTGGTCCGGCCCTTGGGTCATGAAGGGCAGGGCGCCGGAAATCACCCCGGTGTCGTAGCCGAAGGCCAGAGCGCCCATGGTGGCGATGATCGCCACGCGCACCACGATCTGGCCAGGGCTGGTACGGGTGGCGTCATTTTCTTCGCCCGCGGGCGATGTATCAGGTGCAGTGGTGTTGGAACTGGACAAGGCTCATTCCTTTCATTGCTCGCAGGCAATAGGTCGTGATGCGTCACGCAGGATCGCGCACGAAAAGAGCAAGGCAAGTGTCAGCGTTCGGTGGTGCGATGCCGGGCATGGAGGGGGACGGTCCCAAGGGCCGTCGGTGCCAGCGGATATTATGATTATGTCGAACTGCTTGGAGCTTGAAGTCTTCGAACCGCGTTCGAAGTCACTGCCTGTGCGCTTTTCGCGACCATCTGCCGGTGTGGCGCTGGGCTGTGAGTCTTATGAACGAAATGGTTACAAAAAGTTTTGTGGGATTTGTAATTAAATCAGGTCATCGCGCCGCGGAGAGGCAATGCACCGGCGCTCTGCTAGCATAGGGGTTCCAATAGCAGGAGAAATCAGTGAGCCGCAAGAATCTGAGCCGCACCCCGGAGCAAATCGCCATGGCCCGCCACGCCGGTGCCCTGGCCGCTGACGTATTGCGCATGATCGCCCCGCACGTGCAGGCAGGCGTCACCACGCAGTACCTGGACGAGCTGTGCAACGCCTACATCGTGAACGAGCTGAAGGTGATCCCGGCCAATGTTGGCTACCACGGGTTCACCAAAACGGCGTGCATCTCGGTCAACCAGGTGGTCTGCCACGGGGTGCCCAGCGACAAGGTCGTGCTGGCCGACGGCGACATCGTCAACATCGATGTGGCGGTCATCAAGGATGGTTGGTTCGGCGACACCAGTCGGATGTACTACGTGGGTGAGCCAAGCCCATTGGCCAAGCGTCTGGTGGAAACCACCCATGAAGCGATGCTGGCCGGTATAGAAGTGGTCAAGCCGGGCGCCACCCTGGGCGACATCGGTCACGCAATCCAGAGCGTCGCGCACCGCGAAGGCTTCAGTGTCGTGCGTGAATACTGCGGGCATGGCATTGGCCAGATCTATCACGATGAACCGCAGGTACTGCACTATGGCCGCAAGGGCGAGGGGATGCGGCTGACCCAGGGCATGATCTTCACCATCGAGCCGATGATCAACGCAGGCAAGGCGGGCACCCGCCAATTGGCCGATGGTTGGACGGTGGTCACGCGCGACCAGTCGTTGTCCGCGCAGTGGGAACACATGGTGGCGGTCACGGCTGATGGTTACGAGATCCTGACGCTGTAGTAAGGCAAGCTATCGCTCAAAGCGGCTTGAGGGGCTCCAGCGGCACCAGCTCGCGAACCTTCGCCACCACTTGGTTGATATCGAATGGCTTGTCGTAGACGGCAGCGAACAGATCGGGCGTGGCACGCCCGACGCTGCCTTGTGCGCCACTCATCAACAGGATGGGCACGGTGCAAAACGATTCGTTGGCGCGAATTCTGTTCGCCAGCTCAAGGCCGTTCATGCCTGGCATCATGAAGTCGGTAATGACCAGCGCGGGACGCTCGCGATCGAGGATCTCCAATGCACGCTTGCCATTGCCAGCCGTCACGGCCATGTAGCCTTCGTCTTCAAGCGCGTAACCAAGGATGTCGGCGATGAGATACTCATCGTCGACGATCAGGATAGTGGCCATGTCAGTTCGACCCCGGCAACATCACGGATTCGATATCGTGGAGGCGCTACCTGATAACACTGCCTCTGCATTTTTGAACGCCTTTCTCAGGTCGATTCCATGACCATGGATGACCAGCTCCAATAGCGACGGATCATAAAAACTGTCTCTGACCTTAAGAATAGAAATCAACCGCTTTAGTTCAGACTCATGTTCGACAAATCGCGTCAGCAGGATGTTGTCGACGATGCTGGAAAGATCGGGAGCCGGCGAGGTGATCTCCGGGCCGAACAGGCCGCGGATTTCCCAGGTGGCGAATACGGTCACGCCACGGGTGCGCAGCTCGCTCATCAGGGTGCTGAAGAACTCGGTCAGGCGTACGGTACTGGTCGCCGTGCGAGCCATCCCGCCCAGGCTGTCGATCAGCACGCGCTTGATGCCGTGAATCTCGACCTGATGCAGCAGGCGCGCGCCCAACCCGTCGAGCAGGCCTTCGGTGGTCGGCTGCCAGCACACGTGCAGGGCGCCGCTGGCCTGCAGGGTCTCGAAGTCGTGGCCCAGTGACCGCGCCTTCACTTGCAGGCGGCGCTCGGATTCGTACATACCGAACAACAGTCCGGGTTCCTCAGGGGTCGAGGCCGCCAGGAAGTTGATACCCAGGCTGGTCTTGCCGATACCCGAGGGGCCCATGACCAGGGTCACCGAGGAACGCGGCAACCCGCCACCGATCAGGTTGTCCAGATCAGGAATGCCGCTAGGCACTCGGCTCAGATCGGTGAGGTCAGGGCAGGAAGGGCGGCTGTAGAGGCTTTCCAGGCGCGGATAGACCACCAACCCGTCGTCGGTGATCTCGCACTCGTGCAGGCCGGACAGCGCGCCGCTGCCGCGGGTCTTGCGCAACTGGATGCGGCGCACCGAACGGGTGTTGAACAGTTCTTCACCCAGCTCGATGACGCCATCGACCATGGTGTGTTCGGGGCTGCCGTCGTCCAGACGCGAACTGGTCAGGAACAGCACGGTGCACCCGGCGAACGCCGCATGGCCTTGCAACTCGGAGATGAATTTCTTGGTATCGATCTGCGAATCGGCCTTGGAGCGGGCGTTCAGCACACCGTCGACAATCAGGATGGTTGCTTTCTGGCGACTGATTTCGCGGCGCAGCAGCTTGACCACTTCATCCAAGCCTTCGTTTTCCAGCGTGTCGAAAGCGCTGACGAACTGGATTTCATTGCCGATCTTCGAAGCGTCGAAAAAGCTCAGGGTGGAGAGGTATTGGAACAGGCGCTCATGGGACTCGGCGAGCAGTGTGGCAACCAGCACGCGGCCGCCCTGACGCACGTGATTGAAGCCCAACTGATTGGCCAGGATCGTCTTGCCTGAGCCGGGACGGCCTTGCACGATGTAGGACGCACCGGCCACCAGCCCACCCTTGAGCAACAAATCGAGCCCTTCAATCCCGCTAGCGAGGCGCTTTAGCTGTTCCAATATCCGATCTGCCTGTATGGGTTATGCGCGATCGGTCCCGTCTGGATGACAACGACCGATCCTTCAAATGCTGGGGATTCTATACCTTTTTGACCGGGCCGGTGCATCCGAACCGATACCCTGTAGCAGCGGCGCGAGCCGCGTCCGGCAACACCGCGAACCTCCAGGCATACCGCACGCACCGACGACGCGGCTCGCGCCGCTGCTACAGGGATCGCGGCACGGGGTGGATCCACACCGCCGGCAGCACTGCGCCCTCCCTGACCCACGGCATCCGCCGCTAAACCGGCTTTCGCCGACGCTCGTAATGTTCCAGCAGCGGCTGGGTGCTGATGCCGTGCACCAGAATGCTCAACGCCACCACCGACAATGTCAGGCTGATGCAGACCTGCTCGACCGACTCGGGCAGTTCGTGGGCGAGGGCATAGCACAGGTAATAGATCGACCCGATCCCGCGGATGCCGAACCAGCCCAGCAACGCGCGCTGATGCCCGTCGAGCAACCGCCGGCTCACCAGCAGCCACACGCTCAATGGCCGAATCACGCAGAACAGCGCGGCCGCCAGGCCCACCGCTCGCCAATCCCAATAGGCGGACAAGGTCGCCCCCAGAATGGTGATCAGCAGTACCTCCATGGACCGTTCCACCAGATTGCCGAACACCAGGATGTCGCCCATCATCACCCCTGCGGCCAGCTGCCCGTCTTCGAGATCGTTGGGATGGGTGACGGTGCCTTCTTCGGGAGCCATGTCACGGTGCCCGCTGATCGGCTTGGCCAGATGCTCCGAAGGCACCTCGGAGTTCGACGTGCGTACCTCCGCCTGCCGCAACCCCAGGCCTGCGGCGAACACGGCGAGAAAACCAAAGGCGCCCACGGAAGCGGCAGCAAAGTAGGACAGTGCTATCAAGGCCAGCGCCAGAAAATCGTTCGGCGAGTTGGTGCTGTCGGCATGGCGCACGCGCAAGTAGATCATCAAATGGCCGATCGCCCGGCCCATCCCGTAACCGATCAGCAATCCGACCGGGACGCCCCACACCAGATTTTCCAGGGCCCACTGACCCAGCCAGTGGCTGTCGAGGCTGCCATGATGCAGCATCAGCAAGCTCAGGATCACAAAAGGAAAGGCTGTGCCGTCGTTGAGCCCGGCTTCGCCCGACAGCCCGAAGCGCACGCGGTCGAAATCCTGCGCGCTGTTCACCTGGACCATGGACGCCAGCACCGGATCGGTCGGCGCCAGCATCGCCCCAAGCAGCATGCTCACCCCCCACGACAAGCCCAAGGCATAGTGCGCCACCAGGCATACGCCCAGGATCGAAACGATCATCACCGGACCTGACAGCATATAAGCCGCCCGCCACGCACTGCGGCCCAACCCCAGCCGCAGTTTGATGCCGGTGCTGAACAGCGAAAACAACACTGCCGCCTCCGCCAGGCGTTCGAGCCAGGAGGCGGTGTCCTTGAAATCGGTGGTGAACAGCCCCAGCCCCATGGGACCGATGGCCACGCCGAATGCCAGGCACACCGCCGAGGTGGTCACTGGCAGCCAGCGCAGGTAAGACGCCGTCAGCGCCAGCATCAACAGCAGGACGCCCAGCACGGCCATCCACAAGATAAAGCTCATCCGGCCTCTTCGGGCTCGCACCCCTGAAATGGCTACAAAATGTAACCGATTCAGCTGTGACTGTTGGTGGGGCCATTAGTTGAGTGGCAAAACGTCGCAGATAGCCAGCGCTACTGCTCTGGCAACAGACGGCGCCCGGCCTCATGGAGTGTCGGAGAAGCCGTAGCTCTTTTTGACGCGATCCAAGATCACTCCACGATTCGACGCATTCACCGTCTTCATTTGCCCCATGAGGTTTTCGCCGGTCTTACTCACGAGCAGATCCTCGTGGGTTTTGGCAATCTCACCCAGCTCTTCAGCGCCATGCACCACGCCCGTCACCGTCCACGCCGCAGACAGGATTCTGAGGCCAACCTTGGCGACGGGATGAGGCACTACCGCGGCGGCTCCATCCAGGCCCGCTTTGACCGTGGCGCCCAGCGACACATTCGTGATCAGTTTGTCTTTCGCAACTTCTTTCAAATCGCCCAGTGACGCGTCCACTTCCGCAGCTTTGGTGTCGGAAAGCGTTGCCACTTCGGCAGCCCCTTTCACGGCTTTCTGGGTGTTTTTGATGGTGGCCTTGATGCTGTGAGCAACGCCGTTTACCGCGTCTGTAGCTACTGCGTTCGCCAGAGGCGCTTTGTTGATCTGGGAAAGATCGCCTGTCTGGCTGAACTCGACCACAGTGGCGACACTTTCAGCGCCCTTGAGGACTGCATTGGCCCCCGGCAGTTGACCATGCGCCAGATGATCCGCCGTTTGTGCGCGGCCCTTTGCACTGTTCAGAATCTGTTGCCCTGGGCTGAATTCGTCCTTCATCCGCTGGATCTTGCCGATCACCTGGTCTGCCCGCCGGTCGCCCATGGAGCCGCTCGTCGAAGCATCGCCAGGCTGTGCTGGCGCCTGGGACTGTCGGTCCTTGTGCTTATAGGCCTCGTAGCCGATCCCGGCTGCACCGATCCCGCCTTTTACGACGATCCGCAGCATACGACCGTCGTCGTCCACTGCTGACAGCGGTGAGTTGCGGACCATGGCGTACAGGTTCAGGCCATCCACAGCGCCCGCCGGGTCGGCGCTGAGCCAGCGTCCGGTCCATGGCTGGTAATAGCGGTAGCCATAATAGTAGAGGCCGGTGTTGTCGCGTTCCTTGCCCGAGTAGCGGAGAGTCTTGTAACTGGCCTCGGTCTGATTGCGGCAGGCCCACACAGAGGTGGTACCGAACGGGAAGAATTCCTCGCGGCTGATGACACAGCCGTCGCCATCGATTTCCAAGCCATGACTGCCCAGCAGGTCGGTGTAGCTGTAGCGCAACTGATCGTTGGCCAGACCCTCTGGGCTGCCCTGAGGCCAGTGCAGCACGCGAATGTGCTCGGTCACATTGATGCAGTGCAAAGCGTGGCTGTCGTGCTGCTGCAACTCCAGACCCGGTAAATAGCGAGTACTGCCGTGAGCATGAGTCTTGCGCAGCCGCTGGTGATGCTGGCCGTAAAGGTAATGCTCGCTACCTGCTGCGTCTCGCGTGACACTGCCCAGTTGCATGCGACTGTTCCAGGCAGCGCGTTGAGCGCCGTCCACCGCTCGCTGCTGGCCAGCGGCATCGAAGTGGCTATCGATCAATGCGGGGTCGTCGCAAAGGTCGCTCAGGAGGGTCCGGTTGCTCCGCGCGGAGGCTGTAAGCCTGATCGTGTAGCCGGTGCTGGTAGCCGGGACGGTGTGCCGAATGTTCAGCAGGTTACCGGACTGGTCGTATGTGTAGCGGCGTTGATAGAGGGTATAGGCATGGGTGTCGACAGGCAGCGCATGGAGCAGGCTATCAGGTCGGCCGAGTGCAGCCATTTGACGCCCGCTGGCCAGTATCAACTGCGATAGCGAGTCGTACTGGTAGTCCTGTTGTGGCTCTATTTTCTGGTTGCGCCAGAATCGCGTCTGCTCGGCATGGTCGCGTACCTGGGTCACCAATCCGACAGGGTCGTACTGGTAACGCAAATCCTGCAAAACCCGACGGTCGTGCAGGCGGGTGGTTTTCCTGCCGACCAGCCGCAGGGTGTCGGGTGCGTAGGTATGGTGGGTGACCAACCCGTTGGCATCATGCTCCATCAGCCTCTGGCCGTTGGCGTCGTAGCTGACATCCAGTACCACAGGCGTTTCGTTGCTGCCCATGGGGGTGACCCAACTGGCCCGATACTGCCCACAGCGATCAAAACCATGGCGTTGACGATGCCCCTTGGCATCCTCACTGGCCACGATCGCGCCGCAAGTATCGACAATCACCGAACTGCTCGAACATTCTGGCTCCAGGCATCTTGCCCAAGCCAAGGGGTCGTCACCAGACCAGTCGCTTTCCTCATGGCCTTGCAGCAGCTGCAAGCACTCGCTGGTGATTGAGCCGAGCAAGCTACGGCTTTGGACAACATTCTTGCCGGCGCCGTCGAAACGTGTGTGACAGTGCCCGGCAAGGTTGCGCTCTCGCACCCATGGCTGGCCATCAGCCCATTGCCAGCGCTCGGCTGTCCGCGTGGCTCCGTCGGTTCCCAGCGCTGTGATAGACAAGAGTCGCCCAGGCAGTGGCGCAGCCTCGTAGTGCCGGCTCTGCTCGACACCATTGGCGAGCCATGTCACCGCCTCACGCCCGCAGGCGTCGTGCAAGGTCACAGTGGTGCCGGCGTCGACACTACGGCTGCGCAGGCAGTGACCTCCCAGGCTGTAACGTTGTTGCAGATTGGGTTCGATGTCGGGTTGCTCGGACCGGGCCGCATTCAGGCGAGGGTCTATGCTACAGACACGCTGCCCACCGGCGTTGTAATCATGGCGGGTAATACGTGCCTGCGCGAAACCGGGTTGATCTCTGTGGTACACGACATCGCGCCGCGCAAGTGCACGGCCGTCGACAACGTGCAGCCTGGGGGTTGCAGTATGAAGGGCAAGGGCTTCGTGGTTAGTCATGGCAATCTTTATGGGCTCGGCCCGAGGATGAATGAATGACTGAGTTTGTATCGTGATGCGGAGCTGTCTCGCACCTGCAGGGCGGTGTTGTGGCGAGTGCTACAGATGCTTGGGTGGAAGCATGTCCACGAGATTGACAAAGGACTGATGCATGGCCATAGTTTCCAGTACGCAAACGTTTGCGAATAACCGCGAACCGTTGCTCGAAAACAATCATAAGATCGGAGTAACCCCATGAAGCTGCCCTTCGCTGGACGCCTGCTAGCTGTCTCCCTGATGGCTGCCATCGGCGCCATCGCCCCACTGCAATCCTCCTTCGCCGACACCCAGAAACCCAAGGTCGCGCTGGTCATGAAGTCCCTGGCCAACGAATTCTTCCTGACCATGGAAGACGGCGCCAAGAGCTACCAGAAAGAACACGCCGCCGATTTCGATCTGGTGTCCAACGGCATCAAGGACGAGTCCGACACCGCCAATCAGATCCGCATCGTCGAGCAGATGATCGTGGCCAAGGTCGATGCACTGGTCATCGCCCCGGCAGACTCCAAGGCCCTGGTGCCGATCATCAAGAAGGCCATGGATGCCGGCATCAAGGTCGTCAACATCGACAACCAGCTGGATGCTGGCGTACTCAAAAGCAAAGGCATCCAGGTGCCGTTCGTGGGTCCCGACAACCGCAAGGGCGCCAAGCTGGTCGGCGACTATCTGGCCAAGCAACTCACTGCAGGCGATCAGGTCGGCATCATCGAAGGCGTACCGACCACCACCAACGCGCAGATGCGCACGGCCGGTTTCAAGGACGCCATGGAAGCGGCGCAGATGAAGATCGTCTCCGTGCAGTCGGGCAACTGGGAAATCGACAAGGGCAATGCCGTCGCTTCCGCCATGCTCAATGAATACCCCGACCTCAAGGCCCTGCTGGCCGGCAACGACAGCATGGCGCTCGGTGCGGTCTCTGCGGTGCGTGCCGCAGGCAAGGCGGGCAAGGTCCAGGTGGTGGGCTATGACAACATCAATGCCATCAAGCCAATGCTCAAGGACGGTCGCGTACTGGCCACGGCCGACCAGTTCGCCGCCCGCCAGGCGGTGTTCGGCATCCAGAGTGCATTGGGCATGATCAAGGGCGACAAGCTCGACGTCGACGCCAACGGCGTGATCCAGACCCCGGTCGAGCTCGTCACCAAGCCCTGATGCAGAGCGTCTCGCGGCAGGCCTGGGCATTGCCTCGGCCTGCTATCGGCAGGCGCGTCTGGAGAACCCTATGACATCCAATGTTGTACTGTCGGTCAGTGGCATCGGCAAGACCTATGCCCAGCCCGTGCTGTGGGACATCGACCTTGAGCTGCACCGCGGCGAAGTGCTGGCCCTGACCGGCGAGAACGGCGCGGGCAAGAGCACCCTGTCGAAGATAATCGGTGGCCTGGAAGCACCAACCACCGGCCAGATGCAGTTCCAGGGCCAGGCCTGGCTGCCCGGCAGCCGTACCGCAGCCGAGCGTGGCGGGGTGCGCATGGTCATGCAGGAACTCAACCTGTTGCCGACGCTGACCGTGGCGGAAAACCTGTTCCTTCACGATCTGCCCAGTCGCGGTGGCTGGATCGATCGTCGGCGCCTGCGTGAGCAGGCCCGCCAGGCCATGGCTCAGGTGGGCCTCGACGCCATCGACCCGGACACCCTGGTGAGCGACCTGGGCATCGGTCATCAGCAAATGGTCGAGATCGCCCGCAACCTGATCGGCGACTGCCGGGTGCTGGTCCTCGACGAACCCACCGCGATGCTTACTGCGCGCGAGGTCGACATGCTGTTCGCGCAGATCCTGCGCCTGCGCGAACGCGGCGTGTCGATCATCTACATTTCCCATCGCCTCGAAGAACTGGCCCAGGTCGCGCAACGCATCGCCGTGCTGCGCGACGGGCGCCTGGTGTGCGTCGAGCCGATGGCGCGCTACGACAGCGAGCAACTGGTCAACCTCATGGTCGGCCGTGAACTGGGCGAACGCATCGACCTGGGTGAGCGACGCATTGGCGCGCCCATGTTCCAGGTGCAAGGCATGAGCCGCGGCGACAAGGTCAAGGACGTGTCCTTCGAGGTGCGTCAGGGCGAGATCTTCGGCATTTCCGGATTGATCGGGGCAGGGCGCACCGAACTGCTGCGGCTGATCTTCGGCGCCGACGCCAGCGATGCCGGTACCGTTGCGATTGGCCAGCCACCCAAGCCTGTCACCATCCGCAGTCCCGCCGATGCCGTGGCCCATGGCATCGCCTTGATCACCGAAGACCGCAAGGGCGAAGGCCTGCTGCTGTCGCAATCGATCAGCGCCAATATCGCCCTGGGCAACATGCCGGCGATTTCCGCCGCGGGTGTCGTCGACAACCAGGCCGAACGGGCCTTGGCCCAGCGCCAGATCGAGGCCATGCGCATCCGCAGCTCCAGCCCGGCACAAACCGTGGCCGAGCTCTCGGGCGGCAACCAGCAGAAGGTGGTGATCGGCCGCTGGCTGGAGCGCGACTGCAACGTGCTGCTGTTCGACGAGCCGACTCGTGGCATTGACGTCGGCGCCAAGTTCGACATCTATGCCCTGCTGGGCGAACTGACCCGCCAGGGCAAGGCGCTGGTCGTGGTCTCCAGCGACCTGCGCGAGCTGATGCTGATCTGCGACCGCATCGCGGTGCTCTCGGCCGGCCGTCTGATCGACACTTTCGAGCGCGGACACTGGAGCCAGGATGAACTGCTGGCCGCCGCGTTCGCCGGTTATCAAAAACGCGATGCGCTGCTGGCCGAGCCTGCAGCAAGGATCCCTGAATGAAAACTTCCACGCTGCCCAAAGCCACGCCTGGCGCCAAACCCACCGGCACCTACCTGGGCCTGGGGACCTACCTGGGCCTGGCCGGCGCCTTGCTGGCCATGATCGTGCTGTTCTCCGTGCTCAGCAGTCACTTTCTCTCGTACAGCACCTTCAGCACCATCGCCAACCAGATCCCCGACCTGATGGTTCTGGCCGTTGGCATGACCTTCGTACTGATCATCGGCGGCATCGACCTGTCGGTAGGCTCGGTGCTGGCACTGGCTGCTTCCGCCGTCAGCGTCGCGATCCTCGGCTGGGGCTGGAGTGTATTGCCCGCCGCGCTGTTGGGCATGGGCTGCGCGGCGCTCGCCGGCACCATCACCGGTTCGATTACCGTGGCCTGGCGCATCCCTTCGTTCATCGTCTCCCTGGGCGTGCTGGAAATGGCCCGCGGGGTGGCCTACCAGATGACCGATTCGCGCACCGCCTACATCGGTGACGCCTTCGCCTGGCTGTCCGACCCGGTGGCCTTCGGCATCGCACCTTCGTTCCTGATCGCGCTGGGGGTGATCGTCATCGCCCACCTGACCCTGACCCGCACGGTGTTCGGCCGCTATCTGATCGGCATCGGCACCAACGAGGAAGCCGTACGCCTGGCCGGGATCAATCCCAAGCCCTACAAGGTGCTGGTCTTCTCCCTCATGGGTCTGCTGGCGGGCGTGGCGGCGCTGTTCCAGATTTCCCGCCTCGAGGCGGCCGATCCCAACGCCGGTGCCGGTCTGGAACTGCAGGTGATCGCTGCAGTGGTCATTGGTGGGACCAGCCTGATGGGTGGGCGCGGGTCGGTCATCAGCACTTTCTTCGGCGTGCTGATCATTTCCGTGCTCGCCGCCGGTCTGGCGCAGATCGGTGCCAGCGAACCGACCAAGCGCATCATCACCGGTGCCGTGATCGTCATCGCCGTGGTCCTGGACACCTATCGCAGTCAACGCGCGCGCAAGCGGGGCTAGCATGGCGACCATCAAGGATGTGGCGGCGCGGGCGGGGATTTCCTATACCACGGTCTCCCATGTGGTGAACAACAGCCGCCCGGTCAGCGCGCACGTGCGGCGCAAGGTCGAGTCGGCGATCGCCGAACTCAACTATGTACCCAGCGCTGTGGCCCGCTCATTGAAGGCGCGCAGCACGGCGACCATCGGCTTGCTGGTGCCCAACAGCGTCAACCCGTATTTTGCCGAACTGGCGCGGGGTATCGAGGACTGCTGCGAGCGCAATGGCTACTGCGTGATCCTGTGCAACTCCGACGACGATCCGCAGAAGCAGCGCAACTACCTGCGTGTGTTGCTGGAAAAGCGCGTCGACGGCATCGTGTTCGCTTCGGTCGGTGGCGATGCCGCGCTGACCGATATGCTGGCGGCGGTGCGCACGCCCATGGTCATCGTCGACCGCGGCTTGCACGAGGTGACGGCCGATCTGGTGTGCATCGACCACAAGCAGGGCGGCTACCTGGCCACCCTGCACCTGCTGGAACTGGGCCATCGCGCCATTGCCTGCATCAGCGGGCCTGCGCATACCCATGTGGCGCAACTGCGGATGGACGGCTACCATCGCGCGCTCGCCGAGTACGGTCTACAGCCCGCGAAAGGTCATGTCCTGCACAGCGACTTCACCAGCCCGGGCGGCTACCGGGCGACGGTGCAACTGCTGGCGGGCGAGCGGCCCACGGCGATTTTCGCTGCCAACGACATGATCGGTCTGGGCGTACTGCGCGCTGCCGCCGAACAGGGGATCCGCGTGCCCAAGCAGTTATCGGTCATCGGCTTCGACGACATCCAGCTCAGCCGCTACGTCTACCCGGCCCTGACCACCGTGGGCCAGCGTATCGGCGAGCTGGGCGAGAGCGCCGCCGAGCGGCTCCTGGCCCGGATCGCTGGCGCTGCCGGCACAGCCGCCACGCAACACATCATCGCGCCACAGATCGTGGTGCGCGAGTCCACGGCGCGATACGCCGGTCTTCCCCATGAATTGCGCTGAGAGTGGCACACGATGCAAGCGAACGTATTGGTAATAGGCAGTCTGAACATGGATCTGGTGGCACAGGCCGAACGTTTGCCGCGCGCGGGAGAAACGCTGCTGGGCCAGTCCTTCGCGACGGTTCCGGGCGGCAAGGGCGCCAATCAGGCAGTCGCGGCGGCGCGCCTGGGCGGCCAGGTGGCAATGATCGGCTGTGTGGGCGCCGACGCCTATGGCCACGCGCTGCGACAGGCGCTGGCCGATGAAGGTATCGATTGTCAGGGCGTGCGGGTGGCCGAGGACGTGGCGACCGGGATTGCCATGATCGTGGTCGATGCCAACAGCCAGAATGCGATCGTCATCGTGGCAGGTGGCAATGGCCAACTCGAATCCACCGACATCGAGCGCTTCGATGGCCTTCTGCAAACCGCCGACGTAGTGGTATGCCAGCTGGAAATTCCCTACCCGGTGGTCGCTTTCGCCCTGCAACGCGCTCACGAAGCGGGAAAAACCGTCATTCTCAACCCCGCTCCGGTGACCGGACCCTTGCCGTCGCAGTGGCTGGGCTGGATCGACTACCTGATCCCCAACGAAACCGAAGCGCAGGCCCTGACCGGGCTTGCGGTGAACTCGGTTGCCGAGGCGGAGCAGGCCGCCAGCCTTCTGCGCCAGGCCGGTGCAGGCAAGATCATCGTCACCCTGGGCGAGCGCGGCGTCTTGTTTGCCGATGGCGTGCAGTCCCGGCACTCTCCCGGCCGCAAGGTGCAGGCCGTGGATACCACGGCGGCGGGCGACACCTTCGTCGGTGGCTTTGCCGCGGCCCTGGCCCGCGGCCTGGACGAGTCCCAGGCCATTGCCTTCGGTCAGGCCGCTGCGGCGCTGTCGGTCACTCGCGCCGGTGCGCAGCCTTCCATTCCAACCCTGGCGCAGGTCGAGCAGGTGCTATCGTGAAAAAGACTGCATTGCTGAACATTTCCCTGTCACAGTTGGTCGCCTCTCTGGGCCATGGCGACATCGTCGTGATCGGCGATGCGGGCCTGCCGGTGCCACCTGGCGTGCCCTTGATCGACCTGGCCCTCACACCGGGCATCCCCAGCTTCGTCAGCACACTGGAGGTGCTGCTCAGCGAAATGCAGGTGGAAAGCCACGTGATCGCCGAAGAGATGCTCCAGGTACTGCCCCCGGCGTCGACCCGGATCCAGCAGTTGCACGATCAAGGCGCACTGGGCGTGCGCCAGATGGTCAGCCATGCGCGGTTCAAGGAGTTGTCGAAAAGCGCCCGCGCTATCGTGCGGACCGGGGAATGCCAGCCCTACAGCAACATTGCCCTGATGGCAGGCGTTACTTTCTAGATTCATCAATGAGCACAAGGAGTGTGATATGCAACGTTTTTTCCTGAACCTGATCCGAGGATTTTCGCTGATGGCCTTGCTGACCAGCGCCACCGCCATGGCGGCCGACAAGATCGATCTGATCATCGATACCGATCCGGGTGCCGATGACTTCGTCGCCTTGCTGCTGGCTCTGTCCTCACCTGAGCAGATCAACGTTCGCGCGCTCACTACCGTGGCCGGTAACGTGCGCCTGGACAAGACCTCGCGCAACGCCCGCCTGGCTCGTGAATGGGCAGGCCGCGAGGACGTACCGGTGTATGCCGGCGCGCCCAAGCCGCTGGTCCGCGAGCCCATCTATGCCGCCAATGTGCACGGCGAGGAGGGCGTGCCGGGTATCGTCGTCCAAGAGCCGGCCAAGGGCCTTGCCGAAGGCAGTGCGGTGCAATACCTGATCGACACCCTCAGCCATGCCGAACCCCACAGCATCACCCTGGCCATGCTGGGGCCACAGACCAACCTGGCGCTGGCGTTGATCCAGGCCCCTGGCATTACCCAGGGCATCAAGGAAGTGATCGTCATGGGCGGCGCCCACTTCAATGGCGGCAACATCACGCCGGCAGCGGAATTCAACCTGTTCGCCGACCCGCACGCCGCTCAGGTCGTGCTGGCGAGCGGGGTGAAGCTCACCTACGTGCCGCTCGACGTCACCCACAAGATCCTCACCAGTCCGGCACGTCTGCAGCAACTGGCTGCGTTGTCGAACAAGGCGGGTCCTCGGGTGGTGGATATCCTCCAGGCGTATGTCAAGGCCGATATGGAGCACTACGGATTGCCCGGCGGCCCGGTGCACGATGCCAGCGTGATTGCCTACCTGTTGGCGCCGGAGCTGTTCAGCGGTCGTCAAGTCAACCTGACCATCGACAGCCGCGAAGGCCCTACCTTCGGTCAGACCGTGGCCGACTGGTACGGCACCCTCAAGCAACCCACGAATGTGTTCTGGATAAACGACGGCAACGCGCAGGGGTTCTTCGATCTGCTGACGCAACGGCTGCAGCGTCTGCCTTGATCTGTCGAGTCCATGACGGGCTTCAGCGAGCTACGGCGTGGGTACGTTCTTGAGTGGATGGCCCACGCTGTTGACCGACGCTGTCGCATGCTCGTGGGCGTAGCGCTCGAACACCTGCAGGACGAAGCTGCGCGCAGCCTCGGTGCCCAGTGCCTTGACCAGCACGTCGACCCCGATGATCGCCAGTTCTTCAGGCGTGCCGGGACTGAAAGAGCTCTGGCCCTGAGGCCACTGGACCTTGATGTCCGCCTTGATCGATACGTTTGCCATGTTGCTCTCGCCAACGGTCATAAGCGAACGACGTTCGCTCCACGTGATTCAGTAAAGCATTTTCGTCCACGCTTTACACCGGCTCTTGGGCAGATGGCCGGCCTCGTGCCAAACTTGGGGCCAATCTTCTGCATGGAGGCTCATGTGCACATCGATCTCAAGCAGCCTGACTCGCTGACTACCGAGGCAGTCCGCGCGCTCATTGCGTCGGGAAATCCGGCCGTCCATAACCAGCTACGCGTCACCCGCGACGGTATCGCTTTCCTTTCCACCCAGGCGATCGGTGGCATGGACGTGCAGGGACTGTGTTTCCGTCTTGAGACCTGGTCTGCCGGATCGGGCTACGTGGGTCCGGCTGCCGCCGAGGACGCCGAATGGATCCAGCAGATCCATACCGCGTTGCAGACTCATTGGCCTGTGCCCCGATCCGATTACATCGATCTGTACTGAATGCGATGTCACCACACATCCCGTGACGAATTCGCAGGCACTCGTTTACGGTGCCCTGGGGCAGACTGGCCCAGTGTGCAACCAATCCAGTTGCAGGCGGTCGCACAACCTTGACTATTCGAAAACCTACTGGAAAAAGAGGAGGCTGCATGCCTTTCCCGCGCAAGACCCTGTTGATCCTGATGGCCGCCCTGGCCGCCAGCGGCTGCTCTACCTCAGAAACGTCGACCCAGTCGTCTGCCGCTGCCGCACCCGCGTTCGACGGACGCTGCAACGCCGATGGCGCACGCTACACCGTTGGCAAGCCAGCTTCTGCCGACCTGCTCGAAGAGGCCAGGGTCAAGGCAGGCGCCCAGGTTGCCCGGATACTGCGTCCCCATGACATGGTCACCCTAGAGTACCGTTCCGACCGTCTCAATCTGAACGCCGACGACAGCGGTCAGATCACTCGCGTCAACTGCGGCTGAACGCGGCACGAATCGCAGGCGAAAAAAAACCCGTCACATGGACGGGTTTTTTCAGCTGCCGAGATTACTCTGGGCGAACTTGAGCAGCTTGCATGCCCTTTTGGCCTTTCTCAGCCACGAACGAAACGGTCTGGCCTTCTTTCAGGCTTTTGAAACCGTCGGATTCGATAGCTTTGAAGTGTACGAACAGGTCGTCACCGCCACCTTGAGGAGTGATGAAGCCGAAGCCTTTCTCATCGTTGAACCATTTTACGGTGCCGGACTGGCGATTAGACATGGTGAATCTCCAAGAAACATAATATTCAGTAGTGCTGTGCTGCTCAGGCCAACTGGGCACACGGTCCCTATCATAGTCCAAAAGCTGGACTGTGAACCCCCTTTGATTGGGGCAGGAAGCCAAGGTTGTCGCCTTTTGACCTGTCCGAAGCGGCTAAACCCCTTATTTTGTTAGGGTTTGCACCTGAAAATTCTTTTAAAAAAAACCGCATTCCGTCGCAAATAAATCGATCGTCTGCTGTTATCAGGCCTGAAGAACCCCCGAAGTGCTCTTCAGGTGAGGTAACGAGGTTACTGGTTTTTGCAAACCAGCACTTCCTTCATCAGCTTCTGGCGCAGCGCCATCGGTGGTTCGACCTGCTTGTTGGTCAACTGGTCGATCTCGGCTTGGGTGAATTTGTCCTCGATCACTTTTGCACCACAACTGCAGTGTGCCTGTGCTTTGGCAGCATCGACGCCTTGCTGCACGGCTGCAGCCTGACATTGAGCGGTGTATTCGGCCTTGGCGTCGGCGGACAGCGCGGCAGCCTGGGCCGCGAATGGAAGCATAAGGGCCAGGCAGGCACTCAGGGGAAGAAGTCGTTTGAGACCCATAATGAATAGCTCCTTGTTTTCAGGCGGTTTGGACTCACCACATCTGAGGGGTGGAACGGGCCGCAAGTTCAGCGACCCGGTGAGTTGCCACATCGCACGCATGACGCACCAAATCGACGCACCTTGTGTGCTAGGATGTCCGGCCTTGCGTTCGGCACTGCCTTGTTCGGTAGCGCAAAGCGCGGGATTCACCTTTTTCGATTGCTCCAGTCACTCTGGTTCGTATTCCGGTCGGCCGCAAGGCTCCTGCCAACGTAAGGCGGGCATACCGGGCGAATCGCGTACTGGCTCATCCCAACCCATGTGACCTTTGGTAGGGGTCACCACTAGGAGAGGAGGCGCCATGCCCACCATCACTCTTCCCGACGGCAGTCAGCGTTCGTTCGATCACCCGGTTTCCGTTGCCGAGGTCGCCGCATCCATCGGCGCCGGCCTGGCCAAGGCCACCGTGGCCGGCAAGGTCAACGGCCAACTGGTCGACGCCTGTGACCTGATCACCGCCGACGCCACCTTGCAGATCATCACGCCCAAGGACGAAGAGGGGCTGGAAATCATCCGTCACTCCTGCGCCCATCTGGTCGGTCATGCCGTCAAGCAGCTGTATCCCACCGCGCGGATGGTGATCGGCCCGGTCATCGAAGAAGGCTTTTATTACGACATCGCCTACGAGCGGCCTTTCACCCCGGACGACATGGCAGCGATCGAGCAACGCATGCAGCAGTTGATCGACACCGAGTACGACGTGATCAAGAAAGTCACGCCGCGTGCCGAAGTCATCGACGTGTTCACCGCTCGCGGCGAAGACTACAAGCTGCGTCTGGTCGAAGACATGCCGGATGAACAGGCCATGGGCCTGTACTATCACGAAGAATACGTCGACATGTGCCGCGGTCCGCACGTGCCGAACACCCGTTTTCTCAAATCCTTCAAGCTGACCAAGCTGTCCGGTGCCTACTGGCGCGGCGATGCCAAGAACGAGCAGTTGCAGCGCGTGTACGGCACTGCCTGGGCGGACAAGAAGCAGCTGGCCGCCTACGTCAAGCGTATCGAGGAAGCCGAGAAGCGCGATCACCGCAAGATCGGCAAGCGCCTGGGCCTGTTCCATCTTCAGGAAGAAGCGCCGGGCATGGTCTTCTGGCACCCCAACGGCTGGACCGTCTACCAGGTGCTCGAACAGTACATGCGCAAGATCCAGCGCGAGAACGGCTACCTGGAAATCAAGACGCCGCAGGTGGTCGATCGCAGCCTCTGGGAGAAATCCGGGCACTGGGCCAACTACGCCGAGAACATGTTCACCACCGAGTCGGAAAATCGCGACTACGCCATCAAGCCGATGAACTGCCCCTGTCACGTGCAGGTGTTCAACCAGGGTCTGAAAAGCTACCGCGAGCTGCCGCTGCGCCTGGCCGAGTTCGGCGCCTGCCACCGCAATGAGCCTTCCGGCGCGCTGCACGGCATCATGCGCGTGCGCGGCTTCGTTCAGGACGACGCGCACATCTTCTGTACCGAAGAGCAGATGCAATCCGAATCGGCGGCTTTCATCAAGCTGACCATGGACGTCTATGCCGATTTCGGCTTCAAGGACATCCAGCTCAAGCTGTCCACGCGTCCCGAGAAGCGAGTCGGCTCCGACGAGCTGTGGGATCGCGCCGAGTCGGCCTTGGCCGCAGCGCTCGATGCCGCTGGCCTGCCTTATGACCTGCAGCCGGGCGAGGGCGCCTTCTACGGTCCCAAGATCGAGTTTTCGCTGAAGGATTGTCTGGGTCGCGTCTGGCAATGCGGTACACTGCAGCTCGATTTCAACCTGCCGATCCGTCTGAGTGCCGAATACGTCACCGAAGACAACGGACGCAAGCATCCCGTGATGCTGCACCGCGCGATCCTGGGTTCGTTCGAGCGATTCGTCGGTATCCTGATCGAGCACTACGAAGGCGCATTCCCGGCCTGGCTGGCTCCCGTGCAGGCCGTGGTGATGAATATCACTGATAAACAAGCGGATTTCGTGCAGCTCGTCGAAAAAAATCTGACGGAAAGCGGGTTTCGTGCCAAGTCCGACTTGAGAAATGAAAAGATCGGCTTTAAAATCCGTGAGCATACTTTGCTCAAGGTTCCTTATCTCCTGGTCATCGGGGACAAGGAAGTTGAAACGCAAACTGTCGCTGTGCGTACCCGTGAAGGTGCTGACCTGGGCTCCATGCCCATCGCCCAATTCACCGAGTACCTAGCACAAGCGGTATCCCGGCGTGGTCGCCCAGATTCGGAGTAATTATTATTAAGCGTGAAATGAGACAAGATAAACGAGCTGCACCGAAAGCCCCGATCAACGAGAATATCTCGGCACGCGAGGTTCGGTTAATTGGCGCTGACGGCGAGCAGATTGGCATCGTCTCTATCGATGAAGCGCTTCGTATCGCTGAAGAAGCGAAGCTGGACCTGGTGGAAATCTCCGCCGATGCCATCCCGCCCGTATGCCGGGTGATGGACTACGGCAAATCGATCTTCGAGAAGAAGAAGCAGGTTGCCGCGGCGAAGAAGAACCAGAAACAGGTTCAGGTAAAAGAAATCAAGTTTCGTCCAGGGACGGAAGAAGGGGATTACCAGGTAAAACTCCGCAACCTGGTACGTTTCCTGAGTGATGGGGACAGGGCCAAGGTATCATTGCGATTCCGCGGCCGTGAGATGGCGCATCAGGAGCTGGGCATGGAGCTGTTGAAGCGGGTCGAAGGTGACCTGCTCGAATACGGCTCCGTTGAACAGCATCCGAAGATGGAAGGACGCCAGCTGATCATGGTCATCGCCCCCAAGAAAAAGAAGTAACCACCAGGGCACGGCAGGCCTTGCGGTTATGTTTATCAATTGAATGTGGAGTACCCGAACATGCCAAAGATGAAAACCAAGAGTGGTGCAGCGAAGCGGTTTTTGAAAACCGCTAACGGCATCAAGCACAAGCACGCTTTCAAGAGCCACATCCTGACCAAAATGTCGACCAAGCGTAAGCGTCAATTGCGCGGTAGCAGCTTGCTGCACCCGTCTGACGTGGCAAAAGTCGAGCGCATGCTGCGCCTTCGTTAATTTCGGTCAAAGATAGAGGACTAACTCATGGCTCGTGTTAAGCGTGGCGTCATTGCCCGTAAGCGTCACAAGAAAATTCTGAAACTGGCTAAAGGCTACTACGGCGCTCGTTCGCGCGTATTCCGTGTAGCCAAGCAAGCGGTCATCAAGGCAGGCCAGTACGCCTACCGCGACCGTCGTCAGAAAAAACGTCAGTTCCGCGCCCTGTGGATCGCTCGTATCAACGCTGGTGCTCGTGTTAACGGTCTGTCCTACAGCCGTTTCATCGCCGGCCTGAAAAAAGCGTCCATCGAGATCGACCGCAAGGTTCTGGCTGATCTGGCAGTGAACGAAAAAGCGGCGTTTGCTGCGATTGTCGAGAAAGCTAAAGCCTCGCTGGCCTAAGTACCCCGACAATCACCTTGGCCCGCCGTCGGCGGGTTGGGGTGTTAAACGTCATGAATAGGGGAAGAGCCTTCAAGCTCTTCCCCTATTTCGTATCTGGAGTCTGTACATGGAAAACCTGGATGCGCTGGTCTCTCAAGCTTTGGAGGCCGTGCAACACGCTGAAGACATCAATGCCCTGGAGCAGATCCGGGTTCAATTCCTTGGCAAGAAAGGCGAACTGACTCAGGTGATGAAGACCCTGGGCAACCTGCCTGCCGATGAGCGTCCTAAAGTGGGTGCGCTGATCAACGAAGCCAAGGAGCGTGTCACAGATGTCCTCAATGCGCGCAAGACGGCTTTCGAAGAAGCCGAGCTGAGCGCCAAGCTCGCTGCCGAGCAGATCGACGTGACCCTGCCTGGACGTGGCCAGACAACTGGCGGCCTGCATCCGGTCACCCGGACGCTGGAGCGGATCGAGCAGTTTTTCACCCATATCGGCTACGGCATCGCCGAAGGTCCGGAGGTGGAAGACGACTATCACAACTTCGAAGCGCTCAACATCCCAGGCCATCACCCGGCCCGTGCGATGCATGACACCTTCTATTTCAATGCCAACATGTTGCTGCGTACCCACACCTCTCCGGTGCAGGCGCGGACCATGGAGTCCCAACAGCCGCCGATTCGGGTCGTCTGCCCGGGCCGGGTCTATCGTTGCGACTCGGATATCACCCACTCGCCGATGTTCCATCAGGTCGAGGGGTTGCTGATCGACCGCGACATCAACTTCGCGGATTTGAAAGGCACCATCGAGGAATTCCTGCGGGTGTTCTTCGAAAAAGAGCTGGCGGTTCGTTTCCGTCCCTCGTTCTTCCCCTTCACCGAACCTTCGGCTGAAGTCGATATTCAATGCGTGATGTGCAGTGGCAAGGGCTGCCGGGTCTGCAAGCAGACCGGTTGGCTGGAAGTGCTGGGCTGCGGCATGGTGCACCCCAACGTGCTGCGCATGTCGGGTATCGACCCCGAAGAGTTCCAGGGTTTTGCTTTCGGCATGGGCGCGGAGCGTCTCGCCATGCTGCGTTACGGCGTCAATGATTTGCGCCTGTTCTTCGACAACGACTTGCGGTTCCTCGCGCAATTTCGCTAGCCGTAACGAATCTTTCAGGAGAGCAGGATGAAATTCAGTGAACAATGGCTGCGTGGCTGGGTAAGCCCGCAGGCTTCGCGAGACGAGCTGGTTGCGCGTCTGTCGATGGCAGGTCTGGAAGTGGACAGCGTAACCCTGGCCGCAGGCGAGTTCAGCGGTGTGGTGGTGGGCGAGGTGCTGGCCACCGAGCAGCACCCGGACGCCGACAAGCTGCGCGTGTGCCAGGTCAGCGATGGCAATGAAACATCTCAGGTGGTCTGTGGTGCGCCGAACGTGCGCCCCGGCCTGAAGATTCCATTCGCCAAGATCGGTGCGCAACTGCCCGGTGACTTCAAGATCAAGAAAGCCAAGCTGCGCGGCGTCGAGTCCAACGGCATGCTGTGCTCGCAGTCCGAGCTGCAGGTTGGCGAAGGTAATGACGGCCTGATGGAGCTGCCAGCCGATGCGCCGACCGGCGAGGATTTTCGGGTGTACCTGGGGCTGGACGATGCCAGCATCGAGGTCGACCTGACCCCCAACCGTGGTGACTGCCTGTCCCTGGCAGGTCTGGCCCGTGAAGTGGGTGCGCTGTATGCCGCGCCGGTCACTCGCCCGGTCATCGCCGCCGTTGCTCCGGTCAACGACGACGTGCGCCCGGTGGAAGTGCTTGCGCCGGCAGCTTGCCCGCGTTTTCTCGGCCGTGTAGTGCGCAATGTGGATCTGTCCAGGGCCACTCCGCTATGGATGGTCGAGCGCCTGCGTCGCAGCGAAGTGCGCAGCATCGATGCCGCGGTGGACATCACCAACTACGTGATGATCGAGCTGGGCCAGCCGATGCATGCTTACGACCTGGCCGAAATCGACGGTGGCATCCGGGTACGCATGGCCGAGGAGGGCGAGAAAATCACCCTGCTCGACGGTCAGGAAGTCGCTCTGCGCAGCGATACCCTGGTCATCGCCGACCACGCTCGTCTGTTGGGCATCGCTGGCGTCATGGGCGGCGAGAACAGTGGCGTGACTGCCAAGACCCGCGATGTGTTTCTCGAGGCCGCGTTCTTCGAACCGATCTCGGTGGCAGGCAAGGCACGTTCGTATGGGCTGCACACCGACGCTTCCCATCGCTTCGAACGCGGTGTCGATTCGAACCTCGCCCGTGAAGCCATGGAGCGCGCGACCGCGTTGCTGCTGGACATCGCCGGCGGCGAACCGGGCCCGATCATTGAAAGCGTCAGCCCGGAACACCTGCCACAGATCGCCCCGATCACCTTGCGTGCCGAGCGGGTCAGCCAGATGCTGGGGCTGGAGCTGGGCAGCAGCGAGATCGAAGCGCTGCTGACCGGTTTGGGTCTGGGCGTCAAGGCCAGTGGGGAAGGGCAGTGGTCGGTGGAAGTGCCGAGTCATCGCTTCGACATCAGCCTGGAAGTCGATCTGATCGAGGAGCTGGCTCGGCTCTACGGCTACAACCGTCTGCCGGTACGCTACCCACAGGCGCGTCTGGCGCCGCAGGCCAGCCCGGAAGCTCGCTCCGACCTGCCTGCTTTGCGTCGCCTGCTGGTCGCCCGTGGCTATCAGGAAGCGATCACCTACAGTTTCATCGATCCCAAGCTGTTCGAGCTGTTCAGCCCTGGCATCGAGCCGCTGTTGCTGGCCAACCCGATCTCGACCGACATGGCAGCGATGCGCTCGTCCTTGTGGCCAGGTCTGGTCAAGGCGCTGCAGCACAACCTCAATCGCCAGCAGGACCGCGTGCGCCTCTTCGAAAGCGGCCTGCGCTTCGTCGGTCAACTGGACGGGTTGAAGCAGGAGCCCATGCTGGCTGGCGTCGTCTGCGGCAGTCGCCTGCCGGAAGGCTGGGCTCAGGGCCGCGAAACCGTGGACTTCTTCGACGTCAAGGCTGATGTGGAAGCCGTGCTGGGCTTCGCCGGTGCGCTGGACGCCTTCACCTTCGTTCCGGGTCAGCACCCGGCGCTGCATCCAGGCCAGACCGCCCGTATCGAGCGCGATGGTCAGGAAGTAGGCTACCTGGGTGCCTTGCATCCGGAGCTGGTGAAGTCGTTGGGTCTGGACCGCGCCGTCTTCGTGTTCGAGCTGGTGCTTGCCGAAGTTTCCGAAGGTCGCCTGCCGAAATTCCAGGAGCTGTCGCGTTTCCCCGAAGTGCGTCGTGACCTGGCATTGCTGGCCGATCGTGATGTGGCTGCCAGTGCGGTGCTGGAGGTCATTCGCGAGAACGCCGGAGAATGGCTCACCGACCTCAGGCTGTTTGACGTCTACCAGGGTAAAGGCATTGATCCTCATAGAAAAAGCCTCGCTGTTGGCTTGACCTGGCAGCATCCATCGCGCACTCTTAATGACGATGAGGTGAATACCACGACACAAGCCATCCTCACCTCGCTCGAACAAAGGTTGAACGCCACGTTAAGGAAGTAGCGCATGGGGGCTTTGACGAAAGCTGAAATGGCGGAACGTCTTTATGAAGAGTTGGGCCTGAACAAGCGAGAGGCCAAGGAATTGGTCGAGCTGTTCTTCGAAGAAATCAGGCACGCTCTTGAAGACAACGAGCAGGTCAAATTGTCGGGTTTCGGCAATTTCGACCTTCGGGACAAACGCCAGCGGCCTGGCCGCAATCCGAAAACCGGTGAAGAAATCCCGATCACGGCTCGCCGCGTGGTCACCTTTCGTCCAGGGCAGAAACTGAAAGCCCGAGTTGAGGCCTATGCTGGAACCAAGTCATAACGACGAACTTCCGCCCATTCCCGGCAAGCGCTACTTCACCATCGGTGAAGTCAGCGACTTGTGTGCCGTAAAGCCTCATGTGCTGCGGTACTGGGAGCAGGAATTTCCTCAGCTCAACCCCGTGAAGCGTCGCGGAAACCGTCGGTATTACCAGCGCCAGGACGTGCTGATGATCCGCCAGATCCGCGCGCTGCTGTATGACCAGGGTTTCACCATCGGAGGTGCGCGTCTGCGTCTGTCCGGTGACGAAGCCAAGGATGACACCACGCAGTACAAGCAATTGATTCGCCAGACGATCTCCGAGCTCGAAGATGTCCTGAGTGTCCTGAAGAAGTGAATTTTTGGAAAAAAATACTTCCATAATTCAAATGCTTAAGGTATATTTCTCGACGTTCTCAGAGGTTCTGGAACAGCTTTACGCTCGGTCGGGGCGTAGCGCAGCCCGGTAGCGCACTTGCATGGGGTGCAAGGGGTCGAGTGTTCGAATCACTCCGTCCCGACCATTTATTCCTGAGTAAAATCAGACAATTCAGCCACTTCCTGAAAGTGGCTTTTTTGTGCCCGCGTAAAACATGCGCAAAACTATCTCCCAATACCGCTGATGTCCGAGTCTGCTTGGACCTCCGAACAGACCGCGTCCGCATGGTTTCTCTGATAGTTGCGCGTCATCCCTTCGCTGGCGTGGCCGGCGATCTTTTGTCCGTCCTTTCCGGCACGCTTTTACAGGTGCAGCGACAGGGCGCGGGATCTCATGAAAGCTTGGCATTTCCTCTTCGTTCCATTTTCAAAACCTGTTCACCGGAATCTTCAAGCTGCACAAGCCGCTTTCATCCGCAGGCGGAAGATTCCCGGCCCGGATGTTCACCTGTATCGCCGGCAACAACAGCGCTGGAACCGACAGGCTGGCATCACGCGCTGTGCGCATGCGCACGAACGACGCCAGATCCGACGCGTCGCTGATGTGGATGTTCTTCTCCCGCTGCTCGGCCACGGTGGTTGTCCAGCACGCCTCTCTGCCAGCGGGAGGGTAGTCGTGGCACATGTACAGTCGGGTTGGTGGAGGCAGGCTCAGCAGGCGTTTGATCGATCCGTACATTTGTTCGGCATCCCCGCCCGGAAAGTCGCATCGGGCGGTGCCCACGTCGGGCATGAACAGCGTATCGCCGACGAAGACATGTGAGTCGTCGACCTGATAGGCGATGTCTGCCGGCGTGTGTCCAGGTACATGCAGAACTTTCACCGGGATCGCGCCGATGTGAAACGCCTCGTCCGCCTCGAACAGCCTGTCGAACTGCGAACCATCGGGCAGGAAGCTGGGTTCGAGGTTGTAGATGTCGCGAAACACTTTCTGCACCGCAGTGATCTGCGCACCGATACCGATCTGGCCGCCGAGTGCATCCCTGAGGTAGGCGCTGGCGGAGAGGTGATCCGCATGCGCGTGGGTTTCCAGCAGCCACTGCACCTGCAGCCGGTGCTCGTTCACGAACGCGATGATACGGTCTGCGTTGTCGGTGTGGATGCGTCCGGCCTTGGCATCGTAATCCAGCACCGGGTCCACAATCGCGCAAGGTCCTCCCGGAGCCTCGAAAACGACATAGCTCACGGTTGCCGTGGCGGTGTCGTAGAAACCTTCGATCTGCGCAGCCATTGGCAGCCTCCTTCAATGCACGTCATTACACTATATTGAAAGATATACTATCCAATCGTAGACTGTCGATCTTCCACTGTTGGGGCTTGCCATGTCTGCTCAATTGTCTGCCGAGGAAATCGGTCTGCTGCGCGATTCAGCCTCCAAGGCGTGTGCCTTGCTCAAGGCATTGGCCAACGAGGACCGTCTTTTGTTGCTGTGCCAACTGACGCAGGGCGAGCGCAACGTGGGAGAGCTGGAGGCATTGTCCGGGATCAGGCAGCCGACGTTGTCGCAGCAGTTGGGCGTGCTGCGTGACGAGGGCATGGTCAACACGCGCAGGATGGGTAAGTACATCTACTACTCGTTGGCCAGCTTCGAAGTGGTCTCGTTGATGCAGACGCTGTCGGGCCTGTACTGCGGCCAGGCGCTCAAGAAGTAAGCCTCTGCACCCTCATACAGCGTACATGCCTGGAGTTTGCAATGGAGCAAGTGGTAAAGCGTATAGATGCAGGGTTCTCGGTGGCGGGCCAGCTCGAGCCGGGTGATCTGCCGCAGGTGCGGGCGCAAGGCTTCGCCAGCGTGATCTGCAATCGTCCGGATCAAGAGGGTGGGGCGGAGCAACCCGATCATCTGGCCATGGAGCGCGCGGCCGTCGCCTCAGGGTTGGAATTTCACTATCTGCCTGTGGCCAGTTCTGGTGCCACCGAGGCGCAGGGTCAAGCGCTGAAGGCACTGCTGGAGCGGCTGCCCAAGCCCATTCTTGCCTACTGCCGTACCGGCAATCGATCCGCCAGGCTCTACGAGCTGGCAACCAAGGGCAGCCCTGAAACCCGGCAGTACGAGGTCGTGATCATGGGCGGTGGTTCTGCCGGCATCGCTGCCGCGGCCAGTCTGCTCAAGCGGGATGCGTCGCTACGCGTTGCGATCGTCGAGCCCGCCAGCGAGCATTACTACCAGCCCGCCTGGACGCTCGTGGGCGGGGGCGCATACAACATCGATGACACCTTGCGTCCAATGGCCAGCGTCATTCCCCAGGGGGCACACTGGATCAAGGCGTCGGTATCGGCCTTCGCGCCCGGCCGTCAGCGTGTGTTGCTCAGCGATGGTACCGAGCTGGGTTACCAGCAGCTCATCGTCTGCCCCGGCCTGCAGCTGGCCTGGGAGAAAATCGAGGGTCTCGAAGACACCCTTGGCAAGCATGGGGTGACCTCGAACTACCGACACGACCTGGCGCCCTACACCTGGGAACTGGTGCGCGCTCTGCGCAGCGGGAATGTCTTGTTCAGCCAGCCGGCGATGCCGATCAAATGCGCAGGCGCACCGCAGAAGGCGATGTATCTGTCCTGCGATCACTGGCGCAAGGAGGGCGTGCTGAAGTCGATTTCCGTGGAATTCAACTTGGCGGGGCCTGCGTTGTTCGGGGTTGCCACATTCGTCGCCCCGCTGATGAAGTACGTCGAAGCGTACGGCGCAGCACTGGCGTTTCAGTCCAATCTGGTCAAGGTCGACGGTCCCGGCAAAACCGCCTGGTTCGATGTCACGGACGCGGACGGCAATGTGACCCGTGTGCAGAAGCGTTTCGATGTCCTGCATGTCGTGCCACCCCAGCAAGCGCCGGATGTGATTCGCCGCAGTGAGCTGGCGGACAAGGCAGGCTGGTTCGAGGTCGACCCGGCGACCTTGCAGCATCCGCGCTATCCGGAAATCTTCGCCGCAGGCGATGTCTGCGGCACCAGCAACGCCAAGACCGCTGCGGCAGCCCGCAAGCAGGTCGTGGTGGTTGCAGAAAACCTTATGGCATTGCGCAAAGGCCTTGAACTGCCTCGTCGTTACGACGGCTACGGTTCGTGTCCTCTCACTGTCGAGAAGGGCAAGGTCATATTGGCCGAGTTCGGCTATGGCGGGAAACTGCTGCCGACGTTTCCCATGGACCCGACCATACCGCGCCGGTCGGCGTGGTTCCTCAAGGCGCGATTGCTGCCATGGTTCTACTGGAACGGCATGCTCAAGGGGCGCGAGTGGTTCACCGACTGCGCCTCGAAGTGAGCGGATGCTGACTTTCCTGCTGGGGGCCTGCGTGGGCCTGGTGCTGGGGCTCACCGGCGCAGGTGGTGGCATCCTGGCGATTCCGGCGCTGACCCTGGGGCTGGGTTGGTCGGTGACCCAGGCCACCCCCGTCGCCTTGCTCGCGGTGGGCAGCGCGGCGCTGATCGGCGCGATGCAGGGGCTGCGCCAAGGCCTGGTGCGCTACAAGGCGGCAGCCACCATGGCCGCCGTAGGCTGGTTGGTTGCGCCGCTGGGACTTTACGTCGCCGCGCGAGTCCCTGGCACAGCGCTGATGATCTTGTTCGCCGCAGTCATGCTGGTGGTGGCTTGTCGAATGTACCTGCAGGCCAGGGCTGACAACGAAGCGCAAGGCACGCTGCAGCGCAACTGCATGCTCGATCCCGCCACGGGCCGACTCGACTGGAATGCCCGCTGCCTGGCCACCCTGGCCTCGATCGGCGCAGCGTCGGGATTTCTGACCGGCCTGCTGGGCGTGGGGGGAGGGTTTCTCATCGTCCCCGCCTTTCGAAAGTTCAGCGATGTGCGCATGCACGGTGTGGTCGCCACCTCGTTGATGGTCGTCACGCTGGTCTCGCTGGGCACCTTGGGCCATCTGTTCAGCCAGGGTATGACGTTCTCCTCGTCAGGCGCTTTGTTCACTGCGGCAGCTCTGGTTGGAATGATTGGCGGTCGCCTTGCGGCGCCGAACCTGCCTGCACGGCTTTTGCAGCAAATGTTTTCTGTGCTCTGCGTCTGCGTGAGCCTGCTGATGCTGGGCAAGGTTTTCTATGGCATTGCTTGATTGCGCCGATGCGCTGACGACAGACAAGCGTCACACCTAGCCTTCCCCCGACGCTTCAACGCGCCACGCAAAGATCGCCAATTACCTCCGCACGCTGCAGTTGCTCCAGGCCCATGAGGGTATCGCTCAAATTCGCAATCGCTTGCGAATCCAAAGCCTTGGCGGCGTTGTGGTTGAACTTGTTCATGATGCTCTCCAGGGGGGCTGGCTGGTCGGCGGTTCTGCCAGCAGGACTGTGCGATCGCACGGTCAACCGCGTCCCGTCGTGCAATCGAATGTGCAACTCGGTCAGGTAGTTGCCCGGTCTGGCTAGAGAGGGAGTGGGGTGAGGCAGGACATGTATGCGTTGCATGAGGGTCAGCGCTTCGGCGTCCTTGAAGGTATGTTCGCTGAAGCTGTCGAGCACGATACGGCCGTCGATCAGGGCGCGGGCCAGGCAATATTGCACGCTGAATTTGGCATCCAGGCTGGTCCGCAGCAGCGGGCGGTCGACATGGGTCAAGCGCAGTGGATGCAGGTAGACCTCGATGGCTGCAACGTCGCGAACCTCGAAAGGATGATCGCGGCGCAGCGTGAACAGGGCATCGAGGCTGGTGTGTGTGCTGTCGCAGCAAGGGTAGAGCTTGATGCCGATACCTGGCTCCACGATGTCCAGGGGCGCAGCCCAATTCTGCAGTGCCAGGGCTGGCGTGTAGTTGCCGGGTCCGTTGAACACTTCGAAGAAGCCTTGGCGATGTTCGAAGGCATCCAGGCTTGCGGTGAAACCGTTGCGGGTCAGAAGCGCCGCCATCAGGCCGTTCCGGGCGGCGTGGCCGACGTGGTAGGGCTTGGCCATGGTGCCGAAGTTGGCCTTGACGCCTGAGGCCAACGACACGCACAGCGCCAAGGCCATCGAGGTCTGCTGTTCATCGAGGCCAAGCAATCGAGCACTGGCCGCAGCTGCGCCGAACACGCCCAAGGTGGCAGTGGGATGCCAGCCCTTGTCGTAGTGATGAAAGTTGACGCTCCGTGCCAGGCGTGTCTGCGTTTCGAAGCCGGCCACGTAAGCCAGCAGCAGCTGGCGGCCGGTGTATCCTCCTTCAGCGGCCAAGGCGAGCAAGGCTGGCAGCATCGGCGCGGTAGGGTGTCCGCCCATGGCGATGTTCACGTCGTCGAAATCCAGCGCATGGGCCGCAGCGCCGTTGACCAGGGCCGCGCACAGCGGGTCCAGTCGTTCGTGTCTGCCCAGTACCGGTACGTCGCCCAGGGTGTTCAGTCCCCAGGTCCGTAGCAGCGTGTGTACCACGGGTTCACGTGCGCCTGCCAGGGCACAGCCCACGGTGTCGAGGATCGCAAGCTTGGCGTTCCACAAGGCCTGTGGGGATAAGTGCTCGAAGGTCAGGCTGCAGGTACGTGCTGCGATGGCAGAGGTCAGTTTCATGGTGAGTCCAATCGTGAAGGGAGGTATCGACCAGGCGTGTCGGTACCTCGGTCAAGGCCGCATTGCCGGGATGGAGTCAAAATTCGCTACGTAGAGCGGGATCTACCTGGAGACGGAAATCGCCCCGGTCAGAACGGCAAAAGTCATGTAGGCCAGCGATGCCAGCAGCACCCATTTCCAGGCAAATTTCTGGAAGTCGCCCAGGTCTGCCTTGATGATGCCGAGCAAGGCCCACAAGGGTGCCGATGCCGGACCTATCGAATGAGCCATCTGGCCGATGACGGCGGCGCGCGCGATCTCCATGGCGGGGATGTCGTAGCGCGCGGCCATTTCCGCCAGTACCGGCACGATGCCAAAGAAGTACGCGTCGTTGGCCATGAAGAAGCTGAGGGGGATGCCGATCAACGCGGTGGCCAGAGGGATCAACGAGCCGAGGTGGCTGGGCAGACCGCCCACGAAGGCTTCGGCCATCGCCGTGGTCATGCCGGTTTGAGTCAAGATCCCCGTGAAGACCCCTGCCCCTAACACCAGCATCACCACAGGCACGGCACTTGCTGCATGCCGCTGAATGACAGCGCCTTGGTTGGCAGCACGCGGCACATTGACGAACAGTGCGATGACGAAACCGGCGATGAACAACACCATGAGGTTGGCTATACCCCAGACCAGGCACACCAGCAGCAGGACGGTGAGAGCAGCGTTCAATGCCGTTCGCCAGTTGGCGGCGTGCTCGACCTGGCAGCTCTCGGCAATGATCTGCGCGGAAACCTGCGCAATGTGCTGCGGATCGATTGTTTTGCGCGCTTTGCGCCCCAGCACGTAGGCAATGAGGCAGACAAAGGCGCAGGACAGGATCATCGGGCCGAGCATGGCCGCGAAGTACTCGCTGGCGTCCAGGTGCAGGATGCTGACAGCCCGTGTTGCAGCACCGCCCCAGGGGGTCGTTCCGGACACAGTACCCAGCGCCATGGTGGCGATGGTCGCGATGATCAAGGGGTTGATGTGAAGCCTCTTGTACAGTGGCAGGAAAGCCGAACAGATGATCATGTAGCTGGTGGTTCCGTCGCCATCCAGGGCGACCAGGCAGGCGAGGACGGCGGTGCCCACGCAGATATTGACTGGATCGCCTTTGGACACGCGGATGATCAGTCGCGATAGCGGGTCGAACAAACGCGCATCCATCATCAAGCCGAAATACAGCACGGCGAACAACAGCAACACGGCAGTGGGTGCTACCGTCTTGATGCCGGCGGCGATCATTTCGCCAAGCTCTGCGCCCTGGCCGGTGAACAGCAGGAAAAATGCGGGTACGACAATGATCGCGACGAAGGCCGTCATCCATTTGCGGATGACGCACAGCATGAACACACCCAAGGTGGCAAAACCGAGGAGAGCCAACATGTCGGTGCTCCTCAGCAGAGATCGAATGGGACAAGAACAGTAAAAGGGGCGGGCGGATGGGCCTGGCAGTGATCTGTTTTCGGGGCCAGATTGGGTCGTAGGTTCATGAGCGGTGCCTTTTGTTTTTATTGTGTCTGGGGAGTACTGCTGCCGCGGATTGCAGCGCTTGATAAAAAGATATCAACGGCAGATCATTAAGCCTAACGACAAATACTAAACATTGATTGAAGGCTGGCTTAACAGCCAACAGGCTTGTTCCATGAAGCTCGATATCGAAAAACTCAGAGTAGTGGCACAAGTCGGCAGAGTCGGCTCGATGACCGCTGCCGCGCGCAGCTTGCACCTGACCCCCTCGGCGGTGTCTCAAACGGTACAGCGCGTGGAAAGCGTGATCGGGCTGCCATTGTTCGAGCGTCGACCCCATGGCATGGCGCTTACCGATGCCGGGGAGCGGGTCATGCGCCGGGTCAACCTGATCGAGGCACAGATGGCGCAGCTCGAGACGGAACTGCGCAGTGTCGCCGAAGGCCGCGCGGGCCACCTGTCACTGGGGGTATTTCCGACGCTTGGATCTTCATTGTTGCCGCGCATTGTCATGGACTTCAGGGCGCGGCATCCGACTATCATTCTGGATGTGCGCAGCACGCGCTTAGTGGCGCTGCGTCAACTCATCGGCGTGGGTGAGCTCGATCTGGCCATTACCTGGACCTACCCGTGGCTGAACGAACCCGGGTCGACCCTGCAGTTGCGCACAGACCCTACAGTGGTGCTTTTGCCAGCCGGGCATGCCATGGCGCAGGAGGCAGGACCTCTGAACCTGGCCGAACTCGCCAAGGAGGCCTGGGTATGCCGATCCGATGGTCATGAAATCACCGAGCTGCTGCACCGCGCCGCTGCCCAGTGCAAGTTCACGCCGCGCATCGCCCTGTTGGCCAACGACTATCAGGAAACCCAGGCAATGGTCGCTGCAGGATTGGGGGTGGCGCTGGCACCGAAACTGTCCACTACAACCTGCAGGGCAGACATTGTCGTTCGCGATCTGGATGATTCCGTGCCGTCTCGGCAATTGCATCTGGTGCAGGCACCCAACCGAAGCAGCCCGGCGGTCGAGCCTATGATCGAGCTGCTGCGCACGCTCTTGAGTGAATAGGCACTCGACGCCAATCGATGGGCGACACGATGGTCAGGGCCTCACGGCCCCACCAGACTCAACACGGCCCGAGCAAATTCATCCGGTGCCTCCTGCGGGACGTTGTGGCCCACGCCTTCGAGAATCGTCCGACGAACAGGGCCGCTGAATCGTCGTAGCGCCTGCTGCTCATCCTGAACAGGAGTGACACCGTCGCTGGCACCGGCCAGGATGACCGTCGGCACGGCGATGCCCGATTGCTTCGCCAGTCTCTGTTCGATGGCCGCGTACTGCGGATCGCCAACGACCAGTCCGAAGCGATGGCGATAGGAGTGCGTGACCACGTCGACGAAGTCAGGGGTGTGGAACGACTGCGCCGAGGCTGAAAACACCTCATCGGTGAATCCCCAGGTCGGCGACCATAGGTGCCACAGCAGCTTGCAGAAGGCATCCCGATTGGCTTCAAGGCCGGCGTAGCCACGGGCGCCGTGCAGGTAGTACTGATACCACAAGCGATGTTCGGCTTCCGGGGCGGCGGGGCGGGTCGCCTGGGCAATGTTCTGGATGTTGTAGCCCGGCTCGCAACTGACCAGTCCCGCGACGCGCTCGGGCCACAGGGCGGACACCACACATGCGGCGCGGCCACCCCAATCGTAGCCGGCAAGCACGGCCTGGGGGATCTGCAACGCATCCAACAATGCCAGCAGGTCCGCCCCCAGGGCCGCCTGCTCACCCGAGCGGGGCGTGCTGGCGGCGATGAACCGCGTGCCGCCGTATCCGCGCAGGTAGGGGACGATGCATCGGCAACCGGCGGCGGTGATCCGTTCGGCCACCGCGTCGTAGGCGCGGATGTCGTAGGGGAAGCCATGCAGCAGCACGACCGTGGGCCCATCGGCTGGGCCAAGGTCCCGGTAGGCGACGTTGAGCACGCCTGCTTGAATCATTTTCACTGGCTCATCCTCCTGTGGGTGATGAGGCTGTGACAACGGTGGGCCCAGCGCATTACCGTCCAGAATAGCGATGCAGGCAAGAAGTCAGCGCCACGGCGAGGATGCTCACCACAATTCCTGCTGGGTGATCGCCAGCCGAGCTGCCTCCCGATACCCCAGCAATACGTTGTAGTCCTCCAAGGCGGTTTCCTCGACCGTCACGATGCCCAGCACCTCAGCCACCTCGGGCAGATTGGCCAGGGCGGCGTTCATCGCGGCTCGGATCGATTCCGGCTCCGGGCCCTGAAAGCCGGTGATGAACGGCAGGGTCGGCGCATCGGCGGTACGGGCCAGCACGCGCACGCCCGCCACCTCGCTCGGTGCATGCCGAGCCAGGTAGGCGAACGTCACGCTGTCGACGGCGGCCAGGTCGGCATGATCCAGAGCCACGTGAGCGATGCTTTGGCGGTGGCTGCCGGTCGCTTCGAGGTGCTTGAAGAATCGACCGTCGCGCACATGGGGAATGAGCGCGTGGCGCAACAGGTTCATGCCGCTGTTGGAGTCGATGCTGTTGTAGGCACCGCGGCAGTCGAAGAACTCGGGGAGGGTCTGCCTGGGGTCATCATAACGGACGATCAACAGGCTACAGTGCTGTCCAGCTGATGCATCGGACAACGTGAAACAGGGTCGGCCCACCACGCGCACTTGTTTCCTGAGCTCTGTGACCAGCGGGAAACCGCAGGTTTGCGCGAGCACCAGTTGCGGATGCAGCCAGAGCTCGTGCAGGGAACCCTGCCAGTTGTCACGTCGTTGAATGCCCAGCAACTGCAGGGTTTCTTCCAGCCAGCGCTGGTAGGCGCTCCCGACCGCGGTGGGTGCGGGGTACATCGACAGTTCGGCGATCACTTCACGACTCATGTTCAGGCGCTGGCGCTGCGCGGGTGCAGGGGGCTGTCCACGGGGCGCACGGCATAGTTGCGGAACAGTTCGCTGTAGCCATTGACCAGAAAATGCCCACTGCGTTGCAGCCAGTCGGCCCGCCGCTCGCGGTAGACCCTGGGCAGGTAGTACCAGGGCAACCCCGGCAGGTCATGATGGACCAGGTGCAGATTGAGATTGAGGAACAGCCAGCGCCACGGCCAGCCCGCTTCGTTGAGCACCGAACGCTGCTCGGGGGCATCGGCGGGACGATGTTCGTAATAGGAGCGGACCATGGACAACGCCAGTGCAAGCACGCTGGCCAGCAGGTAGTCGATCACCGGCACGCCGTGACGGGTGATGAACCAGAACAGTACCGCCACGCACGCCAGGTGGGTCGTCCACATCAGCCAGGCCTGCCTGTCACCGCGCACCAGTCGATCGCACTGCTCTCTGGCCAGCCCGGCCAGCGCCAGCGCCGGGCCCACGCTCAGACGACCGAGCAGGGTCTTGTTCAGCCAGTGCAGCGCTCGCCCCAGCCCGGCGCTGCCCGACCAGGCCTGGGCATCGAGGTAGCGGCTTTCGGGATCGTGCTGCGGCACGGTGATGGTTTCATCGCGGTGATGGGCCAGATGGCTGTCGCGATACAGCGTGTAGGGGTACCAGATGGCCAGCGGCGCGTAGCCCAGCAACTTGTTCACGGCGCGCCAACGCGTGGGATGTCCGTGCAGCAGTTCATGCTGCAGCGACATCCACAGCGTGATGAGGGGGATCAACAGCAGCAGGGTCAGCACACGCCCGATGGAGGGGCTCAGCGTGACAACAACCCACCAGCCGCCGGTGATGCTCAACAGCAACAGCCACGTAGGCCACTCGCTGCGCGCGGTCCAGGTGGCCTGCAATTGCAGGATGGAGTGTCGGTGATGGGCATCCAGATAGTTAGGCATAAGAAGTCACGCAACTGCTGATCGTTATGGGACCGACAGTAGCACTGACGCTTATGTCTGGATAATCACCAAAGGCTCTCTAAAAAGAACTGAATGGAATAAATGATAGCTGCAAATGATAGGCGCCAGAGCTACGCGGCTTTGCCCATTCTCAATGCTGCACCTTTCAAGTCCTGGATCGACAGTGCCAGGGCACCTGCCTGGTTTTCGATCAGCAACACGTCATCGATCAGATGGTCGATGTTTCGGCTGCGCAGGAAGAGGGCGTGCCCGCTGAGCATCTGATACAGCAGCTCCAACTGGAGTGCGGCATCTTGCACGTCGGCTTGCATTTCCTTGAGGTGGGTGGCGGCCATGAGCTGCTCCATAGGCTCTATCGTTGTTTTGGCGTCCTGGCCAATCGATGAGCACGTCGTTCTGTTAGGGGTATGACCAGTCTATCGGCCATGCCTGGCTGAACTTCAATAGTATTTGTCGATGTTGGCGATAGGCTCCGAGCTTGATGGATCGCGTGGGATAGGCCAGCATCGAGGAACCGAGCCATCGCGATGGCTGTTTCCGTCAATGGAGAAATGTACCTGTGAGTGACATCAGATACCGACGCCTGGGCCGTCATGGTCTTCAGGTTTCCGAAATCACCCTGGGCACCATGATGTTCGGCGGCCAGACCGACGACGCCACTGCCAGGCGCATCGTCGACGATGCGCTGGAGCAGGGCATCAACGCCATCGACACGGCGAACAACTACAACGATGGTGCCTCGGAAATCACGGTAGGCAAGCTGATCGCCGGCCAGCGTTCGCGCTGGGTGCTGTCAAGCAAGTTCGTCAATCCCAACCCGGGCGTCCAGGGGCCGAATGGACGCGGGGCATCGCGGCACAGTGTGGTCGAGTCGGTGGAAGGTAGCCTGCGCCGGTTGCAGACCGACTATCTGGATCTGTATTACGTGCACCGCGAAGACCCGTTCACCCCGGTCGAGGAAACGGTGCGTGCCTTGGCCGATCTGATACGCGCCGGCAAGATTCGGGGTTACGGGTTGTCGAACCACAGCAGCTGGAAGCTTGCCGAATTCTGCCGTGTGGCAGACCTGCTGAACGTCGAGCGGCCCACCGTCAGCCAGCCGTTGTACAACCTGGCCAATCGGCAGATCGAGAGCGAGCATCTGCCGGCGGCCGAGCATTACGGCATCGGTGTGGTTTCCTACAGCCCATTGGCGCGCGGCGTGCTGACCGCCAAGTACGAGCCCGGAGCCGAGCCCGGCAGCGACACGCGGGCAGGGCGCAGCGATCCGCGGCTGCACCAGACCGAATGGCGTCCCGAGTCGCTCGACCTGGCCCAGCGAATCAAGGATCACGCCCAGGCGCGGGGCATCACGTCCGGGCAGTTCGCCTTGGCGTGGGTACTGAACAACCGATTGATCAGCTCGACGATTGCCGGCCCGCGTACCGAGGCGCAATGGCGGGACTATGTGCCGGCGTTGCAGTATCGGTTTACCGAGGAAGACGAGGCTTTCGTCGATGGCCTGGTCGTGGCAGGCCATAGCTCGACGCCGGGGTACACCGACCCGAGCTATCCGGTAACGGGTCGCCGCGTTCAGTTCTGAGCCACGATGCAGGCGATCGAAGGCCCATGAACGGCAGTCGCTATCGTGCTGCCTGCCTGCGGATACCCATAGAGGTAGCCCTGGGCATAGTGGCAGCCGTTTTCCGCCAGCCATTTGGGCAGGTAGGGTTGGTGGAAATCCTCGATGCCCTCGGCCGTCACTTTCATGTTCAGGCTGCGTGCCATCCCCAGGATGGCCTCGACCATGGGCAGATGGTCGACGTTTCCGGCTTCGAAAAAGGAACGGTCTATCTTGATCTTGTCGATCGACAGCCGCGTCAGATGGTACAGGCCCGAGTAACCGATGCCGAAGTCATCCAGGGCAACGCTGATACCCTGCCCGTGAAGTTTGCTGAGGTTGCGCTGTGCGGCTTCCAGATTGCCGACCAGTGCCTCTTCGGTGATTTCGACCTCGAATCGCTGGAACGGGAAGTTTTCTTGTCTGAGTTGATCGAAGAGATGATCCGGAAACAGTTCGTCGGTGATCATCGTGGCACTCACGTTCAGCGACAAATGCAGATGGTCATCCCAGCGACCGGCCGCCCGACAGGCCTGCCTGACCAGCGAGCGCGTCATCGCCGGGATCAGCCCCAGGCGCTCCAGGATCGGTATGAAATCCCCGGGCATGCCAGTGCTGCCATCGGGCTTGAGCCACCGCGCGAGGATTTCGAACCCCACCACCTGCTGCGAGGGCAGGGTGACGATGGGTTGAAAGAACGGCACGATTTCCTCTCGGTCCACGGCGTTCCTGAGGGCCAGATCCAGATCGGCTTGAGCGCGCATTTGCCGTTCGTATTGGTTGTCGTAGAAATTGAAGGTCGATCGCCCGGCGTGTTTTCCACGATACATGGCGGTGTCCGCGCAATGCAGCAGGGACGACGCTTCGTTGGCGTCCATCCATGAACGGGAAATGCCGATGGTCGCGCCCAGTCGCCCGGACAGGGTGGCCTCGAGTACCGGCTCGCTTAGCCAGCGCACCGTCAGCTCGGCGATTTCGCTGAGTTCGCTTTCTTCCCGGTGGCCCTGGAACATCAGGCAGAACTCGTCCCCGCCCAAGCGTGCGGCGGTGCCCGCGTGGATTGCGGCAATGCCCTGCAGTCGGTGAGCGATCTCCACCAACACGCTGTCTCCCGCCGAGTGACCGTGTTGATCGTTGATTGCCTTGAAATGGTCCAGGTCGATCAACAAGATGGCCACCGGCCGCTGCTCAGCGAGCTGCTTATGCAGGATGTCCATGAACACGCGCCGATTGATCAGACCACTCAGGGCATCGTATTTGGCCAAGGTTTCGGTCTGCGCCTGGATGATCTGCAGGCGCCGATAGCTCGATTGCGTATTGACCACCAGGCGTTTGAGCACAACGGTGGGGAGGATCAGGGACAGCATCGAAAAGCCCGAGGCCGTCAAGACGAAGCGCCAGCGTTCGGCGTCTTCGAAATCACCGTCGTAGGGCAGGTTCAGCCAATGCATGACAGAGGCTTCGAGGTGGAATTCCCAGAGCATGGAAAGACCCACCACGGTGAGCAGACTGAGCAGCAGAAGCGTGGGCAGGCGGCACGGATTTCGGCGGTGTAGATCGGTCATGATGGCCTCGCAGGGCCAGGTGGAGGATGAGGTGATGTCAGACAGCCATTATTCCATAAGTGTTCCCGCCGCTGATCGGCATTCGTGTGCATTTGGTCGCCGGAAACCTGGCCGGGTGTGTGCGATGGGCTAAGCGACGAACGTCATTCAAGCTTCGATGGTGCGCGCCGATAGACCGCTCATAACGCCCATGACCTTATGCAAGGCGCCGACTCCGCGGCGCTTTCGGTCGACCTGACAGGATTTCCGTATGACGTGGCTGCGCGATGCAAAGTTATCTACCAAAATGCTCCTAGCCTTCGGGCTGTGCGCCTTCATCACGCTGGCCGTGGGCGTGCTAGGCGCACGCGGGATCAGTCAGCTGTCGGACAGCCTGAAAAACGTGTTTGCCAACAACCTTGTGTCTGTCTCCAAAACAGCCGAAGCCAAGAGCAAGGCGATTGCCCAGCTCAAGGATCTGTATGCGCTGATAGCCGCTCACGCGGAAAACGATGCGCAGGGCGTCAAGGACACCATCCGCCAGGCCATGACCACCAACCAGGCGGACAGCGAGAAGGCCTTCGCGATCTATCGCAAGACGCCGCTGGCGGACGACGAGCGTGCCGCTGGCGACCAGATGGAACGTGACTGGCCAATCTATCAGGCGCAGATCCAGAAAGTGCTGACCGTACTCGATTCCGGCAACGTTCAGGGAGCGCGCGCGCTCATGTCCGGCGAGATCCAGCAGGGCTATCGTACGGTCATGGACGAGTTGACCATCATGGTCGAGTCCAACAACCGGCAGATCGGTGAAGGCGCACGTGACGCCGAAGAGCAGGAACAGGCGGCAATCACCGTGCTGTACATCGGCATCGCCTTGGCATTCCTGGCTGCCCTGGCACTCGGGCTGTTCATCAGCCGCTTGATCAGCCGCCCCATCGCCACGGCAGTGGCCAGCGCCCAGTTGATCGCCAAGGGTGACCTGACCCACACCATCGGCAGCGCGGCGCGCGACGAGACCGGACAGTTGCTCACGGCGCTGGGCGAGATGCAGGAAGGCCTCAAGGCGACCATTCACCAGATCGCTGACGCGTCGAATCAGCTCGCTTCGGCTGCGGAAGAACTGAATGCGGTCACCGAAGACGGCAGTCGCGGGCTGCTGCGCCAGAACGACGAGATTCAGCAGGCCGCCACGGCCGTTACCGAGATGACTTCGGCGGTGGAAGAAGTCGCGCGCAATGCCATTTCCACCTCCGAAGCTTCGAAGACCGCCAGCAGCCAGGCCACCGACGGCCTGGCGCAGGCGCGCAACGCCGTGGATGCGGTGAACAACGCCACGGTCGAGATCCAGTCGTCGACCACCATCGTCGAAGACCTGGCGGTTCAGGTGCGCGATATCGGCAAGGTGCTCGACGTGATCCGCGGGATCGCCGAGCAGACCAATCTGTTGGCCCTCAACGCGGCCATCGAAGCGGCCCGTGCCGGCGAGCAGGGACGCGGTTTCGCCGTGGTTGCCGACGAAGTCCGGGCCCTGGCGGCACGGACCCAGTCTTCGACGGGCGAGATCGAAAGCATGATCGGGGCGGTACGTTCGCGTGCGGATCAGGCCGTGGCCGCCATGGGCAAGAGTCAGGGGCTGGTGGGCGATACCCAGGTGCTGGCCAAGGCCACCGGCGAGGCGTTGCAATCCATCGCCACCGGGATCGCGCAGATCAATGACCGCAACCTGGTGATTGCCAGCGCCTGCGAAGAGCAGGCCCATGTGGCCCGTGAAGTGGACCGCAACCTGATCAACATTCAGGATCTGTCCACGCAGACCGCGGCCGGTGCCCATCAGACCAGCGCATCGACTCAGGATCTGTCGCGCCTGGCCACCTCGTTCAACGATCTGGTGAGCCGCTTCCGTCTGTAAAATGTTCGAAATGGTTCAACGGGCTCGGCAAATGATCACGGCAACCCGTACAATACAGATGGGACGCATTCGCGTCTTTCATCCAGTACGGAGTTACATGCGTGGTCAAGTCGTTGAATCGGGCCCCTTCGTGGGTGCTGTTGTGCTCAGTCCTGCCTGGCCTGGCCATTGCAGCCACAGAGTTGCCTTCCAGTGTCATCCAGGCCACCGGCGAAGCTGACGGCGCCGACAGCTACACCCAGGCCCGTGGGGAAACGGCGAGCAAGAGCGCCACGCAGAATCGCGACGAAGCGCAAACCGTCAATGCGGTCACCGCCAGGACGCTGGACGACTACCAGGTCAAGGATCTCAACGACGCCATGCGCTTCGTCAGCGGCGTCACCCAGACCAACACCCTGGGCGGCACCAAGGATGCGCTGATCAAGCGCGGTTTTGGCAGCAACGACGACAACTCCATCCTGCGCGACGGTATCCGTTCGGCCATCGGCCGCAACCTGGGCGCTACCACCGATCATGTCGAGGTGCTCAAGGGGCCGGCGTCGCTGATGTATGGCGCACTGGAACCGGGTGGGGTCATCAACGTCGTCAGCAAGCAGCCCCAGTTCACCCGCAGCACGACCCTCAGCGCCTCGGGTTTCAGCGAGGGCGGCGGTTCGCTGTCGATGGACACCACCGGCCCGCTGGGTGACACCGATCTGGCCTACCGACTGGTGGCCGAGCGCAGTCATGAGGATTACTGGCGCAATTACGGAACCGACGAGCATACGCTGATTGCGCCGTCGATCACTTGGGTCGGCGAGCGCGCCAGTGCCTCGCTGGCCTACACCTACAACGACTATGCCAGTCCCTTCGATCGCGGCACCGTGTTCGTCGGCGGGCGGCCGGCCGACATCAGCTACCGTGACCGCCTCGACGAGCGCTGGGCCAAGACGGTCGGCATCAGCCAGAGCACCACCGCCAAGTTCGAGTACCAATTGAGCGATGCCTGGCGCAGCCGCCTGACCTACGGCTGGACCGAGGACCGTTACAGCCTCGCCGTCGCCCAGCCCAATACCCTCAACGGCAACACGCTGCGACGCATCGCCAATGGCGGCCATTACGACTATGAAAGCCATTATACCGCGCTGGATCTGATCGGCGATCAGCAGCTGTTCGGCCAGCGCCACGAAATCGTGGTGGGCGTGGACAACGAGTCGCTGGACAAATACCGCGGCAAGACCTACCGCAACGCCAACACCGCCGCCGGCAACATCGACATCCGCAACCCCGTTTATGGCCGTCTGGCCGAACCGACCACGGTCAGTGCGGCGCAGAGCAATGCCGAGAACAACCTGGTCACCACCTCGCTGTACTTCAAGGACAACTGGCACTTGAACGACCGCTGGATCCTGGTGTTCGGTGGCCGTCAGGCCCATTGGGACCAGTACAGCGACCAGGGTTTAGGCCGCTCGTACGCACCCGGCGCGGACTCCAATGGCGATGAATTCATTCCGTTCGGCGGGATCGTCTACCAGCCCAGTGACACAGTGGCGCTGTATGCCAACTACAGCCGCTCCTTTGTGCCCAACGACGCCGACGACGCGGGCAACAGCTTCAAGCCGACCGAGGGTCGCAGCTATGAGGCGGGGATCAAGTACACCCCGACCGCGGCGTTGAACGTCAACCTGGCGGTCTATGACATCGAGAAGAAGAACCTGGTCAACAGCGTGCTGCAGAGCAATGGCGACAGCCTCGATGAGGCCGTCGGCAAGGCACGCTCAAGGGGTATCGAGCTGGATGTAACCGGCGAGATCGCCCAGGACTGGAGCATGATCGGCACCTACGCCTACAGCCACACCGAAGTGCTGAAGAACGCCGAAGCACCCGAGCAGGAGGGCAATCGTCTGCCCAATGCGCCGATGCACACCGCCAGCCTGTACCTGACCCACCATCTGGCCTTGCCGGCGCAGACCGGTCAATGGCATGTGGGCGCTGGTGCGCGCCACGTGGGCGAGCGGCCGGGTGACAATGCCAACAGCTTCTGGATGGACAGCTACACCCTGGCAGACGCCTTCGTACGTTGGGATCTGCCGACCCGTGGGTACGAGACGCGCCTGCAGTTGAACATCGACAACCTGTTCAACAAGGAGTATTACCCATCGACCACCGGCAGCAGCGCGTTGCAGGTGGAAGAGGGTGCGTTGCGCACGGCGCGGCTCACGGCCAGCGTGAAGTTCTGAAGGACGCCTTCCGGATAATTCTCACAGCAGCCACAACGCGGCGATCAGGGCCGGGGGCATGACCACGGCGCCCAGCTTGAGAACGGCCCAGGCGCTGATCTGCACCCCTTCGCGACGTACGGCGATCAACCACAGCAAGGTCGCCAGGGAGCCGGTGACCGACAGGTTGGGACCCAGGTCCACGCCGACCACCAGCGCGCCGGTGACATTGGGCGGCAGATGGCCCAGCTCGTTGATGGATCCGCTGAGCAGGCCGACCGGCAGGTTGTTGCCGATATTGCAGGCTATGGCGACCAGTATTCCAGCCCACCAATGAGCCTGTTCCGGTGTCTGCTTCGCCGCCTGCTCCAGCCAACTGGCCAGGTGTGCGGTCACGCCGGTCTGGCCGATACCCTCCACCAGCACGAACAGTCCGGCCACCAATGGCAGCACGCCCCAGGCCACGCCCTTGCAGACCGGCCAGGGATTGCTGCGCTTGTACAGGTGCACCAGCGCAAGGGTGGCGAAGGCCGCCAGGAAGGTCGGCAAGCCCAAGGCTTCGTCCAGCGCCGATACGGTCAGCAGCACCACGGCCGTGACGCCCAGCCCGGCGGCGGTGAGTCGTGCGCCCATACTCAGGTGGGGCAGTTCTTCGATCAGTTCCAGACGCTGCTGCAAATGCCGCCGCTGGGTCAGGCGCAGGACCAGGTAGGTCATGCCGATGGCCGCCAGCGACGGCAGGCTGAACATGGCCAGCCACTCCAGCAACGGCGGCATGTGCTCGCCGAATATCACCAGGTTGGCCGGGTTGGAAATCGGCAGCACGAAACTGGCGGCATTGGCGATGAACGCACAGACGAACAGGTACGGTAGCGGGTTGACCTGCGCTGCCCGTGTGGCTGCATAGACGGCCGGTGTCAGCACCACGGCCGTGGTGTCGTTGGACAGAAAGATGGTCACCAGCGTGCCCACCGCGAACACCAGATCGAACAGTCGCTGCGCGCTGCCTCTTGCTTGGCGCGCGGCAACGGTCGCCAGCCAGTCGAACAGCCCTTCGCGGCGGGCCAGTTCGGCCAGCAGCATCATGCCCACCAGGAACAGGTAGACATCGGTGCCCTTGAGCACCGCGGCCAGAGCCGCCGACCAGGCAATCAGACCACCGGCGACCAGCCCGATCGCTGCCGCCAGTGCCCAGACGTATTCGGGAATCCGCAGGGGTCGGGTGATGATGCCCAAGGTGGCGAGGAGGCTGACGCCCCAGATGATCAGACTGGCGTGGGGCAAGGTACGGCTTCCTCTTCGGTGTCGCGGCGCAGGGTTTCAGGCATGGCGGTGAGCAGCAGGAGGAAGGCCGCGCCAGCGACCCCGGCCAGGGTGAGGAAGGCTGCGCTGTAACCGGCTTCCTGCACGACGAAACCGGCCAGACCGTTACTCAGTGCGGCACCCAGGCCGAATGCGGTGGTCAGCGCACCCAGGCTGACATTGAAGCGACCGGTGCCGTGGGTGAGGTCTTTGACGACCAGTGGAAACAGTGCGCCGAACAGGCCGGCACCGATGCCGTCGAGCAGTTGCACACCGACCAGCCAGTAAGGGTCATTGGAAAAGGTATAGAGCACGCCGCGAATCGGCAGAATCAGGAAGCCAGCCAGCAGCAACGGCTTGCGGCCCCATTGATCGGCCCGCGCGCCCACCAGCAGGGCCGCGGGGACCATCACCAGTTGCGCGGCGACGATGCAGGCCGAGGTCAGTGGCGTGGCCATGCTCAGGTCGATCTGTGAAAGCTTCTGACTGACCAGCGGCAGCATGGCCGCATTGGCCAGGTGGAACAGCGCACAACTGACCGCGAATACCAGCAGCGCGCGGTTGCCGAGCAGCACTTTGAAACCTGAGGGTTGGTCGTGCCCGTCCTGGTGATGCGCTTCCAGCCCGCGCGCGACGTCGTGATCGATGGCGTCCGCTTTCACGCAGCTCACCGCCACCACGCTGGCCAGCGCCATGGCGGCCATGAGATAGAACACCGCGACCGGTCCAAACAGGTAGGCAAAACCACCCGCCAGCAAAGCCGCGAAAGCGTTGCCGGCATGGTTGAAGGTTTCGTTGCGCCCGGTACGGCGGGTGAACGCCTTCGGGCCGGTGATGCCCAGGGAAATGGCAGCGATGGCCGGTGCGAACACCGAGCCTGCGATGGCGCCCAGCGCCTGGGTGGCAGCGACCAGGCCGAACGAGGTGATGAACGGCAGGACCACGCAGCTGGCAGTGACCAGCAGGGCGGCGACAACGACCACCGCGCGCTTGCGTCGGGTCCGGTCGATCAGCGCGCCCGCCGGTGTCTGGGTCAGCAGCGCCGCGAGCCCCGCCAGGGTCATGACCAGGCCGATGCTGCCGGGATCCCATTTGTGCACGGCCAGCAAGTAGATCGCCAGGTACGGCCCGAGCCCGTCACGGACATCGGCCAGAAAGAAATTCAGGCCGTCGAGAGACAGCGCGTTACGCCGCGAGGGGGCAGATGTGGCCAAGGCAGTGGTCTCGGATGAGGGCAGGCAGGTACAGAACTGAGTGGGCGAAACGGGCGTAAGTTCCAGATGCAGGGGCGCGAGCGCGTGAAGATTTTTCTAGCCGACTCGAGGCCTCAGAAAGATCGCCACCACGGCCGGTAGGGTGAAGGCGAAAAGGGCTCCGGTGACCCCCACGGCATCCAGGGTTGCACCGAACAGCGGAGCGCCGGTTGCCTGTCCCAGCGCCAGGCACAGGAACGGGAATCCCAGGCCCAGGTCCGGTCGATCCGGGAGCAGGGCGATGCCCTGGATCAGGTAGGTGCCGGACGACACGATATAGGCAGCACCGAATACGCCCATTGCCACGAAGCCGAAGGCGAGGCTGTATCCGCTTGCCGCCAGGGTGAGGATCGCCGCAACGATACCCAGCAGCGAAAAGGCGTGGACCCGTGCCGTACCGAAACGCTCGATCAATACACCGGTGGCCGCGCCGCTGACACCGGCAGTCCCCAGTACGATCCAGGCCCAGGCGATGCCGGTGTCGCTCAGGCCAAAGGTGCCGCGCAGAATGTCGGCGCCAAACGTCCAGATGGCGGTGCTCGACAGACCCATGGCGAAGGCGCTGGCGCAGAGCACTGCAAGCCCGGGTCGGCGAAGGATCTGCAGCGAGAAGCCCGCAGTGGTTTCGCTGCTCCGCGCCTTCGGCAGGGCGAACCACAGCCACAGCGTGACTGCGGCGCCGATCAGGGCGAACAGGGCATACAGCTCACGCCATGCGCTCACCGTCATTGCCGCTGCAGCGCCCGAGAAGACGATGCCGACGGCCGTACCGGCATTGATCGTGGCGTTTGCCTTGGCCCGGCCTTCATCGGCGAAGTACGCGGCGACCGCGCTCGCCAGCGGTGGAGACGTCAAGCCGGTGCTCAGCCCCGCCAATGCAACCCCTGCACCCAGCATCCAGCCCGACGAGGCGACCACGATGCAAGCCATGCCAGCCGTGGCGGTCAGGCCGGCGAAGGCGGCGAGGGTGCGTGGGGTAAAGCTCGCACTGCAGACGAACGTCAGGACGATGCCGACGCAGTAAGCGGCAAAGGCACCGCTGCCGATCCAGCCAGCAGCGGTCGCGTCCAGCGCCAGCTCCGCGCGGATCTGCGGCAGCAACAGGCCATAGGCGAAGCGCGCCAGTCCATATGAAAGCGCGGTGAGGGCGAAAGCGGCCGCGACCAGATTGAGGCCGCGCTTCATGACCGAGCGGCTTTGGCACACGCCATCAGGGTTAGCGCCGCCTGTTTGGCCGCCTCGATCACTGCCGTGCCTGCTACCGTGGCGGCGGCCGTGGCCCCCTCGAACAGCAGCCAGACCTGCAAGGCCAGCGCGACGTCTTCACGGCCAAGATCGGTGTGTACGCGGGCTGCGATCTCGGCATGGAACTGGGCTTTCTGCTGCTCCACCAACGCGACGATGGCCTCGTTGGCCTGAGCGTATTCGCTGCGCGCGCGCAGCAGCATGCAGCCGCTGGCACCTCGGGCGTTCACCCAATGCGCCAGCGTATCGAACAGGGATGCGATCGCCCCGCCGCCCGCACGCTCGCTGGCCAATTGGGCCATGAATTGCTGATGGCGGTCTTCGAGCACGGCCATCACCAGACCGTCGCGTGAGCCGAAGTGTTTGTAGAGGGTACGCGTCGAAGCACCTGAGGGCGCAAGGACCTGATCGATGCCAACGCCTCGCAGTCCTTGAGTTTCAAAGGTACGGGCGGCGCCGGCGAGAATTTCAGTTCGTTTGTCCATGAATCGAGTGTAAAGCGATCGTTTTACCTGTCAAGTGCGTGATACAGTTGCAGGCCTCATAAGTTTGATAGCATTTCGCTATTATTTTTCAGTGAAATTGCAATTGGTTTCTGGATCGGTGGCGCCGTAAAGTCCGCCACGTCGGCGTGATCGCAGTTCAGCATCGCGCACCTATTCAGTCCTCGCCGGGACTACTGCCGAGCCGCCCATGAAAAGACCCTTGTCCCTGGCCACGCGCATAGCCCTGAGCTTCGCAGCCATCCTTGCCTTGCTGATCATGATCACTGCCATCGGCATTCAACGGGTCGCCTTCATCGACTCGACATTGAGTGACGTCAGCGAAAATGCCGCCAAGATCCAGCGCTACGCCATCAATTTCCGCGGCAGTGTGCACAACCGGGCCATCGCGATCCGTGACGCGGTGCTGGTGGACAACGACCGTGACCTGGAAAAGCACCTGGCGGAAGTGGCCACCCTGGAAAAGGCTTACATCGACTCGGCCGCGCCGATGGATCAGCTCTACGACAAGGCTTCCGTGACGCCACAGGAGCGCGAGTTGCTGGGGGCGATCAAGAGCATCGAGCGCCAGACCCTGGACTCCAGCCGTACGCTTATAGACCTGCGCCGTTCCGGCGATATCCAGGGCGCGCAGGCCTTGTTGCTGCGCCAGACCTCGGCCGACTACAGCGAATGGCTCAAGCGCATCAATGCCCTGATCGATTACGAGGAGGCCTCGATCAAGTCCAAGCTGGGCGCGGTGCAGGCCACTGCCAGTCAGTTCAGTACGCTGATGCTGGTGGCGACCGGTATCGCGCTGTTGCTGAGCATCGTGCTGTCGATCGTGATCATTCGCTTTGTCAAGTCGACACTGGGCGCCGAGCCGGCCGAGGTGGCCCTGGCCATCGAGCAACTGGCTGCGGGCAACCTCAACCAGACCATCATCACCCAGCACCCCGGCAGCGTCATGGGCGTGTTGAAGACCGCGCTGGGCCACTTGGCCGAAACCATCGAGCAGGTGCGCACTGCAGCGCGGGAGGTCAATCACTCCTCTGCACAGCTGTCCGCTACCTCGACGTCCAACGACGCGCACATCCGCCTGCAGACCCGTGAGGCTGAGCAGGTGGCCACGGCCATCACGCAGATGGCGGCGACGGTGAGCGAAGTGTCCGGTTACGCCGCCCAGGCTGCGGATGCGTCACGGCTGGCGGATGTCGAAGTAGAGAGCGGCAACCGGCTGGTGGCCAGCACCACCCAGGCCATCGAGCAACTGGCGGTGACTTTGGAACAGACTACAGAGACCGTTGACCAGGTTTCGCGGCACAGCGAAAAGATCGAGTCGGTCATCGATGTGATCAATTCGATTGCCGCGCAGACCAACCTGCTGGCCCTCAATGCCGCGATCGAAGCCGCTCGCGCCGGCGAGCATGGTCGTGGCTTCGCAGTGGTCGCCGACGAAGTGCGTTCGCTGGCCAACCGCACCCAGCAGTCCACCGAAGAAATCCGCGAGATGATCAGCACCCTGCAGTCGGGCACCGAAGCGGCGGCGCAGACCATGCGCAGCAGCTGCGAACTGGTCGGGCAGACCGTCACCCAGACCCGCAGTGCCCAGGACGCCCTGGCCAAGATCAGCGAGCAGGTGGGCGCGATCAACCTGATGAACGCGCAGATCGCCAGTGCTTCGGTGCAACAGAGCGCGGTGGCCGACGATGTCTCGCAGAACATCACACGGATCCACGGCTCCACGGTGCAGTCGGCGAGCGGCTCGCAACAGGTCGCCACCGCCAGCACCGAGCTGGCACGCCTGGCCGATCGACTGTCGCAGAAGGTGGCGTTCTTCGGCGCGGTCTAGACGGACGAAGGGCAGTGGAACGCTTTGCGCGAAGCCGTATACAGTTTGGGGAAAGGCTGCCGATACATCCTATGCAGCCTCGTTTCGAGTGATTCCCCTTGCGACTGACCATCGGGCAACGACCACAGTGATGACCCACTTCGCTCCACCTTTGCCAGACAACGAGCGTGAGCGCATTCGGCGTGTTGCCGACCTGTGCTACCGCGATGCGGTCAATGATGAGGTGCTGGACCGGATCGTTGCCCTGGCCGTGGAGGTGTTCGACACGCCGATCGCGCTCATCTCCATTCTCGAAGAACAGCAGCAATGGTTCCGGGCCAAGATCGGCATCAGTGCGACTTCCACATCGCGAGACGTGTCGTTCTGCGGCCACACCATTCTGGTCGATGACTTCTTCGAAATTCCGGACACCCACCTCGATCCACGCTTTCGATACAACGAACTGGTCACAGGCGCACCGGGCATCCGTTATTACGCCGGCGTTCCGTTGCTGACCCACGACGGTCTCGCTTTGGGCAGCCTGTGCGTCATCGACCAGAAACCGCGTCCGCCGATGTCGGCAGCTCAGCTGGCGAGCCTGCATCATCTGTCTCAGCTGGTGGTGCTCCGGCTGCACGACCTGCGTGCTGCGTCGTTCATCGACCGGCCCACGCGCCTGATGAACCGCATCCGCCTGGAAGAAGACATTCACCGCCACCTCAGCCAGCGGGAAGAGCCGCTGCTGATCGCGGTGGATTTCCTCTCGCCCGGCTTCGTCAACGATATCGTCAAGGCACTGGGCTATTCGTTTTCCCAGCACCTGGTCAGTGAAATCAGCCGCCGGGTGGCCAGCCTGATCGGGCCTGAGTGCGTGCTCTATCGAATCGGCCTCACGCGCTTCGCGTTCATCAAGCCGCGGGACGAGTGCCTGTCGACCTTGTACGAAAAGTTTTCCACGGCCTTCGCCCTGCCGGTCGAGCACGACGGTATTCCCATTCGCGCCCAGATCGGCATGGGTGCGCTGGAACTCGACCGCCATACCCTCGACGACCGCGACTGGGTCCGCCTCGTGGTCAGCGCTGCCGATTACGCACGCGACCGGGGCATCGGCTGGGCCAGGTACCAGGCCGAGCTGGACATCGCCCAGCAGCGTGCCTTCGTGTTGCTCAGTTCGCTGTCCTATGCCCTGGAAGAGTCCGAGCAACTGGGGCTGGTGTTCCAGCCGCGCATCGATTTCGCCAGTGGACGCTGCTGTGCGGTCGAGGCGTTGCTGCGCTGGACCCATCCGACCCTGGGCCCGATCGGGCCGGATGAGTTCGTGCCGCTCGCGGAAAAGACCGATCTGATCCGTCTGTTGAGCGTCTGGGTGGTCGAGGCGGCCATCCAGCAGACGCGGCAGTGGCGAGATGCCGGGTACGACTTCAAGGTGGCGATCAACGTCAGCCCTTGTGACCTCGAGGGGCCGGCCTTCACCGACCGGCTGATCCAGGCGCTCATACGCCATGGTGTCGAGGCCACGACGCTGGAGATCGAGTTCACCGAGGGCGCGCTGATCAAAAATCCCGCCGAATGCCGCAACCAGCTGACGCGCCTGCGGGCACTGGGCGTCGAGATTTCCATCGATGACTTCGGCACCGGTTACAGCAACTGGACCTACCTGCGCGAATTGCCGGCCACCTCGGTGAAGCTGGACCGTTCACTGATCAAGGACATCCAGAACGAGGAACGGGACCGGCGCCTGGTCATCACGCTCATCGACCTGGCCCAGCGCCTGGGCTACAAGGTCGTGGCCGAAGGTATCGAAAACCAGACCAATTTCGACGCGGTTAAAAGCTGGGGTTGCGACGAGGGGCAGGGGTACTTCATCGCCATGCCGATGCCCGCCGAAGAGCTGGTCACGTGGATCCAGAACCAGGCCATTGTTGGCAAAGCCATCCATTGCGACCCACCTGGCGGTCATTAAGTGGCAGAATCTGCGCCACTTGATTCCAATGGAGACCCCCATGCTTCGTGCATTCGAACGCAGGCTCGACCCTTTTCCACCTGACGAAGTGCCACCGCCGCCGACCGGTCTGGCGCGCTTTCTATGGGCCTGCACCCGCGGTGCGCGGGGCTATATCATCGCCTTCGCCGTCCTCAGCGCCGCCGTGTCGATCTATGAAGCCTGGCTGTTTTCCTTTCTGGGCCAGGTCGTCGACCTGCTTACCACCTGGCAGCAGGGCGGCGAGGCTGCCGCCCAGGAAAGCCGAGTGCTGTGGGGCATGGGGCTGGTCATGGTGGGCAGCATCGCCTTGGTCGCGCTACGTACCATGGTTCAGCACCAGATTCTGGCGATCAACCTGCCGCTCAGGCTGCGCTGGGACTTTCACCGGTTGATGCTGCGGCAAAGCCTGTCGTTCTTCTCCGACGAGTTTTCCGGACGGGTCACCACCAAGGTGATGCAGACCGCCCTGGCCGTGCGCGACGTGCTGTTCACCCTGATCGAGATCCTGCCCGGCATCGGCGTGTATTTCATCGCCATCATCGCGCTGGCCGGCGGCTTCGCGCCCAAGCTCATGCTGCCGTTCGTGGCCTGGCTCATTCTGTTCGGCCTGGCGATGTGGTACTTCGTGCCACGCCTGGGCAAGGTCGGGCAGGAGCAGGCCCACGCGCGTTCGTCGATGACCGGACGCATCTCCGATGCCTACACCAACATCGCCACGGTCAAGCTGTTCTCTCATTCCAACCGCGAGGCGCATTTCGCCCGCGCGGCCATGGAAGACTTCAAGAACACCGGCTTTCGCCAGATGCGTCTGGTCAGCCAGTTCGAGATCGTCAATCAGGCGCTGGTGGTCGGGCTGCTCATGGCGGCCGGTGGCTATGCCCTGTGGCTCTGGCACCTGGGCGAGATCGGCACCGGCGCGGTGGCGGCGATCACGGCCATGGCCTTGCGCATCAACGGCATGTCGCACTGGATCATGTGGCAGATGACTTCGCTGTTCGAAAACATCGGCACCCTGCAGGATGGCATGGGCACCCTGACCCGGGGCGCCAAGGTGCAGGACGCGGTCAATGCCGGCGAACTCAGCACCAGAGGCGGTGCAGTGACATTCGACAACGTCAGTTTCAACTACAACGGTGAACGTCAGGTGCTCGACGGCCTGAGCCTGAACATCCGCGCGGGCGAGAAGATCGGCCTGGTGGGGCGTTCGGGGGCGGGCAAGTCGACGCTGATCAACCTGCTGCTGCGCTTCTACGATGTCGACAGCGGCGAGATCCGCATCGATGGGCAGAACATCGCCCACGTGACCCAGGACAGCCTGCGCAGCGCCATCGGCATGGTCACTCAGGACACCTCGCTGCTGCACCGGTCCATTCGCGACAACATTGCCTATGGCCGTCCCGATGCGACCGACGAGCAAGTGCGCAGCGCTGCAGCGAGCGCTCAGGCCGATGAATTCATCAGCCAACTCAGCGACCGTCAGGGCCACAGTGGCTACGACACCCTGGTGGGCGAGCGCGGCATCAAGCTGTCTGGCGGCCAGCGCCAGCGCGTGGCGATTGCGCGGGTGATGCTCAAGAATGCGCCCATCCTGTTGCTCGACGAAGCCACCAGCGCGCTGGATTCGGAAGTCGAAGTGGCGATCCAGGAAAGCCTGGATCACATGATGCAGGGCAAGACCGTAATCGCCATCGCGCATCGCCTGTCGACCATCGCTGCCATGGATCGCCTCATCGTCATGGATCAAGGGCGGATTCTGGAGCAGGGCACCCACGCCGAATTGCTGGCCAAAAACGGCATCTATGCCCGGTTGTGGCAGCACCAGAGCGGTTGTTTCCTGGGTGAGGATCAACTGGTGCCCGAGGGTGTCAATCAGGGCTGAATGGTGACGGATGTTCACCGATCGTTGACCCGCGGCTGGTAATTGCCGCGGGTATGCCTCTAGTCTTGGTGCAAATTCCAAGGCATATCGAGGTTGCCCCCATGACTGCTCTGAGCGGAATCCGCGTCATCGAAATCGGAACCCTCATCGCTGCACCGTTCGCTGCGCGCCTGCTCGGCGAGTTCGGTGCCGAGGTGATCAAGATCGAAACCCTGGGGCAGGGCGATCCCCTTCGCAAGTGGCGCAAACTCCACGAAGGCACCTCGTTGTGGTGGTACCTGCAATCGCGCAACAAGAAATCCCTGGCACTGAATCTGAAGTCCGCCGAGGGTATCGAGATCGTCAAGCAACTGGCCGAAAGCGCCGATGTGCTGATCGAGAATCTGCGGCCTGGCGCTTTGGAAAAGTTGGGCCTGGGCTGGGACGTGCTGCATGCGCTGAACCCCAAGCTGACCCTGGTCCGCATTTCCGGCTATGGCCAGTCCGGTCCGTATCGTGATCGGCCGGGTTTCGGCGCGATCGGCGAGGCCATGGGCGGTATTCGCTACACCACCGGGAATCCGGACTCACCGCCGGCGCGAGTGGGTGTCAGCCTGGGCGACTCGCTGGCGTCCATGCATGCGGTGATGGGCGCGCTGATGTCGTTGCTGCGGGTCAAGACCGGCCAGGGTGACGGCCAGGTGGTCGATGTGTCGCTGGCCGAAAGCGTCTTCAATGTCATGGAAAGCCTGGTGCCGGAGTACGCCATGCTCGGCCACGTCCGCGAACGCAGCGGTGGTGCCTTGCCCGGCATCGCGCCGTCCAACACCTACCCGACTGCCGATGGCGGTTATGTCGTGATCGCGGGCAACAGCGATCCCATTTTCAAGCGCCTGATGACCGCCATCGGTCGAGGCGATCTGGGCGACGACCCTGCGTTTGCCCACAACGACGGCCGCGCCGCGCAGAGCGATCTGCTCGATGGTGCCATCAGCGCGTGGAGCACTCAGCGTCCCATCGATGAAGTGCTGCGCGTGCTGGAAGCAGCGGAGGTGCCTGCCGGGCGCATCTACTCGGTCGCCGATATCGTCGCCGACCCGCACTATCAGGCACGGGGCATGATTCTCGACGCGCAACTGCCCGGTGGGGTGGAAACGAAAATGCCCGGCGTGGTGCCCAAACTGTCCGACACTCCCGGTGTGATCAACTGGCAAGGGCCGAGCCTGGGCCAACACACCCAGGCCGTACTGACCGAGCTGGGTTTGAGCGAGAGCGCTATCCAGCGCCTGAAGGATGAGGGCATCGTGCAATGATCAGCGATTACTCGCAACGTCTCATCGTTCAGGAGGTGGCGCCGCGTGACGGTCTGCAGATCGAACCGATGTGGGTCGCCACCGAAGACAAGATCGCCTTGATCGACCAGCTCTCGCTCGCCGGCTTCAGCCGTATAGAGGCTGGCTCATTCGTTTCGCCCAGGGCCGTGCCAGCCTTGCGCGATGGTGAGCAGGTGTTTGGCGGCATCGTACGCCAGCCGGGCGTCACCTACGTTGCATTGATCCCGAACCTCAAGGGTGCGCAGCGTGCCCTCGCAGCCAAGGCCGACGAGCTCAACCTGGTGTTGTCGGCCAGCCAGAGCCATAACCTCGCCAACATGCGCATGAGTCGGGAGCAGTCCCTGGCGGGCTTCGCCGAGGTGGTCGAGCTGGCTCGCGGCACGTCGGTCAGCCTTAACGTTACCGTTGCCACGACCTTCGGCTGCCCGTTCGAAGGGCGCATCGATGAAAAGGTTGTCATGGGCCTGGTCGATGCCTACCAGCGGCTGGGCCTGCAAGGGGTGACCCTGGCCGACACCACCGGCATGGCCAATCCGCGCCAGGTGTATGGACTGGTCCGGCGGGTGTTGGAGCAACTGCCCGCCGATGCGCTGACGCTGCACTTTCACAACACCCGCGGGCTGGGGCTGAGCAACGTGCTGGCAGCCTATGAAGCCGGTGCCCGGCGCTTCGATGCATCGCTGGGTGGCTTGGGCGGATGCCCGTTCGCACCCGGCGCCTCAGGCAATATCTGCACCGAAGACCTGGTTAACCTGTGCGAGGAAATGGGCATTCCCACTGGCATCGATCTGCCCCGTCTGCTCGAGCTGTCCCGCACCTTGCCGGCACTGTTGGAGCATGAGATGCCGGGGCAGGTGGCGAAGGCGGGGCGTAATCGGGACCTTCATCCGTTGCCGCCGGGGCTTGGCTGAGCGGCACGGCTGCATCGATGACGGTGTCTGCGGACTGGCGACCAAGGTTCACCCCCTCGTCGGAGCGCTTGGTGACGTGAAGAGATTGCCGCGGTGCATCACCCTGAGACATGCTGGCGTATCTGCTCGACCACGGCGGCCTCGACCTCACCTTCGCCTGCGGCCTCGGCAAAAGCAGCACAGCTCACCGATCGCTCGTCCATGACGCCCCTGTACACCGCGAGGACGCTGCCGGGCCCGCATCCGGTGTGTCCCGCCAGCACCAGGCCCCCAGCCACGGGCCCACGCATCAGCCCCAGCGCATAGCCTGGCGCCAGCCACGGTCGACCGGGTATCGGCCCGCCCAGTGTCGTGGTGTCCTGCATGGTCTGGAGCAACGCGGCGGGCAACAGATCACCCCGCAGTAGCCTATCGAGTAGCAGCGCCGCCTGCGAGAGCGGGCCGATCAGCAAGCCGTGATACACCCAGCCCGGATCATAGCGGGCAAGGCTGGCGCAGGATTGCCCGAGCTCTGACCCGGACGCCGCGAAATGTACCGTGTCAGCGATGTTCAGCGGCTGCAGCACGCGCGTGCGGACGGCGTCGGCCAGCGACAGGTCGCTGGTGCGCTCGATCAGCCGAGCCACCTGCCAGTAGCCAACGTTGGAGTAGCGCCAGCCTTCGCCAGGGGGGTACCGCAGACGCTCGGCCTGCAATCGTTCGAGCATTTCCTTTGCAGGCCACGCAGCCTCGTGACGCGCAACGGCGGCGTGGTAGTCGGCGAGCTCGCCATAGTCTGCGAGCCCCGCCTCGTGCCGCAGCAGTTGGCGCAAGGTGTAGGGGACGCCGGCGAGCGGGTCGTCCAGACGCAGCCGTCCGTCACGCACCAGAGTCAGCGCCGTGGCCGCCAGCACCGTCTTGGTGAAGCTCCACCATGGCACCGCAGGTTCAGTCTGATGAGGAAGTTGCAGCCGTTGGCCGTTGACGATGAGGACGATCTGCATGAGTGGCTCGCAAGGCAAACGAATGAACGAAGATGCGGGCAGCTGGCGCCTTGCTCCCGCGCGTCCTATGGTAGACCAGACTCAAGCGCAATGACTTCCCCATCTCACTGGAGACTCCCATGCAAACCACGGGCAACACGATCCTGATCACCGGTGGCGGCAGCGGCATCGGTCGCGCCTTGGCCGAAGCCTTTCTGGCCCGAGGCAACGAAGTGATCATCGCGGGACGCCGAGAAGCGCTGCTCAAACAGGTAGTCGCGGCCAATCCGGGCTTGCACTACACCGTACTCGACACCAGCGATGCGCAGGACCGGCAACGAGTCGTCGAACAACTGATCGAACGCCACCCGGACCTCAACACGGTCATTCACTCGGCCGGCATCATGCGCGGCGAGTCACTGCGCGCAGGTCCCACCGAACTCGACGCCACGGTCGCTACCAACCTGCTGGGCCCCATTCATCTGGATGGCCTGCTGCTACCGCACTTTCTCACTCGACCCCACGCGGCCATCGTGACGGTCTCCTCCGGGCTGGCGTTCGTTCCGTTGGCCCTGACCCCCAGCTACTGCGCAACCAAGGCGGCAGTCCACTCTTACAGCCAATCGCTGCGCTACCAACTCAAGGACACCGCCGTGAAGGTCCACGAACTGGTGCCGCCGTACGTCCAGACCGAACTGATGGGCCAGCGCCAAGCCAACGACCCCCATGCGATGCCGCTGGCGGAGTTCATCGACGAAGTCATGGCGATTTTCGAACGCTCGCCGGATGCCGAGGAAATTCTCGTCGAGCGGGTCAAGCCGTTGCGTTTCGCCGAAGCCAATGGCGGCTATGGACAGTTCTTCACGAACTTCAACGACCAGATGGCTGCGGCGCGGGCGGGGGAGTAGCTCCAAAGAGGGCTGTACCGATGTTTCGGATTCATCCTTCCGGCGCGGGTGATAGGGGAACGGTTTGCTCGATTGGCTTGCATCACATTCGGTACTGGCCGATAATCGCTTCCAACAACTAATCCTCGTGACTGGCGTGGTTTGGCCATCTGGTTGGAGGAGGAAAAAGCCGGCGCGAGCCGGTTTTTTCGTTTCTGGAGTATGGCAAATGCAGCTACCGCCCCAGCCGGAGCCTCTGCGCACTCGCATTTACATTGATGGATACAACTTTTACTACGGATGTCTGCGGGGCACCCCTTACAAGTGGCTGGATCTGCTGCCTCTCTTCGAAAGACATATCCTCCCGTCGGCACTGGTGAAGGATGAAGAGGGCCGCATCAGACAATCGATCCTGCTTGAATCCCCTTCAATAAAGTTCTTTACCGCGAAAATCGTCGAGTCAGTCGCTCGCGCGGCCGATTCCGTTTCGTCGCAAGCGCGTTATCACACTGCGTTGAGAAAGCTATATGAAACGCGTGTCGAGTTGGTCGAAGGTTACTACGCGGTCAACAAGATGAAGGTGAAGGTCGTCGATCCTGATTGCCCGAACCGTGCTCCACGCGAGTGCCGGGAGGTACAGGCCTGGGAAGTCGAAGAAAAGCAAAGTGACGTGAACCTCGCTCTGCAAGCCTATCATGACGCCATTACTGGCCAGATTGACCACGCCGTCATCGTCACCAACGACACCGATATCGCTCCAGCGCTGCAAATGATCAGAGCCCAGACCACCGTGCTGATCGGTGTAGTCGTGCCAACCATCGACCAGCGCCGCCCTCCCAATACCGATCTGGTGAAGCTTGCCCGCTGGAAACGGGAGCATATCAATCCTCATGAGCTGGCAACTTGCCAATTACCCCGTGTCATTCCGGGGAGAAAGGCGACCATAAAGCCTGAATCCTGGTATGCCCAACCTGAGTTGCTCAAAGCGATTCTGGAGTTGGCTGCCCCTGTACGCGGAAGCAAGGCAGCTGTATTCAAATGGATGGAGCAAGTGAACCCCTATCTGGGCGATCAACGTCCGATCGATATGATCGACTCTCACTCGGGTGCAAATCAGGTACTCGAATACATTCGAAACTATCTCGCGCAAACTCCATCCAGACCCGATGACATGCATACCTCACAGGCATGACGTAGGACTCTTCTGAACGTCTCGAGTCTTGTTTTTCATTTTTATCCGCCATGACGCCGATACAACGCACGCTTATCGCCCTGGTCCCTTCAAACCTCAGGCAACTTCGCTATCACCTTGATCTCGAAATCGAAGCCATACAACCACGTCACCCCCACGCAGGTGATGTTCGGGAAAGGCGCCTGGCCCCAGTATTCAGGCACCACTTCCCAGATGGTTTCGAACCGGGATTGCGGATCGACGATGAACACCGTCACGTCTACCACGTCGTCGAAAGTGCATTGCGCTGCGTGCAGCACGGCGTTGAGGTTCTGGAAGGCCAGGCGCACCTGGTCTCGCAGGTCCGGCTCGGGTGAGCCGTCTTCGCGGCTGCCGACCTGGCCGGACACGAACAGCAGCCCATTGCTGCGAACGGCGGGTGAATAGCGGTTGCGTTCATAGAGAGCCTGGCGGCCGACTGGAAAAACGACGTCACGTTGAGTCATGGGATTGCCTCCGTAAGCGGGCCGGGCGACCCGTTATCTATCGAAAGGAAACAGTAGAGGCTTGCCCTGGCGGGATAAACGAGCAAGTCTGACCAGGACTGTTTGCGTTTTCCAAACAATGGCTCCTGACAACGAGGTACCGATGGACCGTTTCGATGCCATGCAGGCGTTCGCGCGAGTGGTGGAGACGGGCAGTTTTACCCAGGCGGCGCACACCCTGCACATGAGCAAGACCACGGTGACCCAGCTGGTGCAGCAGCTCGAAGCGCGTCTGCGGGTGAAGCTGCTCAACCGCACCACGCGCCGGGTCAACGTCACCGCCGACGGGGCCGCCTACTACGACAGGGTGGTGCGTCTGCTGGCCGATCTGGACGACGCCGAGACCGGTCTGTCCAGTGCCGCCACCGTGCCGCGCGGCAGGCTGCGGGTCGACGTGCCCAGTCCCTTCGCCAGCCATGTGCTGATGCCGGCCCTGCCCGAGTTTCATCGCCGCTATCCGGATATCCAGATCGACATGGGCGTCAGCGACCGTATGGTCGACATCATCGGCGAGAACGTGGACTGTGTCGTGCGCGGTGGTGAACTGACCGATCAATCGCTGATGGCGCGCCGCCTGGGCGACCTGCAACTGGGGGTCTATGCAGCGCCCGGCTATTTGCGCCGACTCGGCACGCCCCAGCATCCCGGCGATCTGGAAGCGTCCGATCACCGCGTGATCGGCTTTCTCTGGGCGCGGACGGGCAGGGCGCTGGCCTACACCCTGCAGCGCGACGGCGAGCGCATGACGGTGCGCGGCCAACCGGTGCTTTCGGTCGACGACGGCAATGCCTATCTGGCTGCCGGGCTGGCCGGCATGGGTGTCTTGTGGCTGCCGGAGTACATGGCCAGCGCACCCGTGGCGCGCGGCGAGCTCGTTGCGTTGTTCCAGGACTGGCAACTGGAGTCCATGCCGATGTACATCGCCTATCCGCCCAATCGACACATCAGCTTGAAACTTCGGGTGTTCATCGAGTGGGTGGTGGAACTGATGCCGTTCGAAGGGGCGGCGAGCGGGTGATACCAAGCCTGCGCGGTCAGCCGATGATGATGGTGCCTGCGGCGATGATCGTACACGCCAGCACCTTGCGCACGGTCAGGCTTTCGCCCAGGAAGAACCAGCCGATCAAGGCCGCGAACAGCACGCTGGTCTCGCGCAGCGCCGAGACCATGCCCATGGGCGCATCGGTCATCGCCTGGATGACGATGCCGTAGGCCAGCAGCGACACCAGGCCACCGGCGGCAGCCGTCGCCATTCCCGGACGATAGGCAAACAGGCTGCGCGCTCCGCGCCGACCGATATACACCATCGGCATCAGCACCCCCCACAGCACACACATCCACACGGTATAGGCCATGGGGGCGCCGGACAGGCGCGCACCGATGCCGTCGGTGACGCTGTAGGCCGCGATGAACGCGCCAGTGCCCAGGGCGTACGGCAAGCTGGGAACGGCCAGTTTGCCCTTGCTGAAGGCCAGCAGAATGATCCCGCCCGAGACCAGGCAGATGCCGGCCAAGGCACTGGCCTGGATGTGCTCGCCGGCGAATATCGCTGCACCCAGCGCGATCAGGATCGGCGACGAGCCGCGGGCAACCGGATAGGTCTGCCCGAGGTCGCCCATCCGGTAGCTGCGCACCAGAAACAGGTTGTAGCCCACGTGCAGCACGCCCGAGAGCACGGCATAGGGCCAGCTTGCCTGGGCGGGGACAGGCATGAACAAGGCCAGCACGATGCAGGTCGCGGCCACGGCCAGGCACATGACGGTCATCGACCACAGCCGATCCGCGCCACCGCGCAGGAGGGCGTTCCAACCGGCATGCAACAGGGCGGCGAATAATACGAGGGAGACAGTGGAGATGGGCATTGCGGCATTCTAGGCCAGCAAGCAGGAGGCAGGACAGCGAAGTTTGCTTGTCGTCGATATCACATCAGTAGCGTGTAAGGAGGCCCCGTAGTTCAGGCGAACTGCGGGGCCAGCCATTGCGATCAGAGCGATCGCAGGGGTGCATCAGACAGTGACGTGCAGACGAACGTCGACGTTGCCGCGGGTAGCATTGGAGTACGGGCAGACCTGGTGGGCCGCTTCGACCAGCGCTTCGGCGTCGGCCTGTTCCAGACCTGGCAGGTGGATGTGCAGATCGATGTCCAGACCGAAACCGCCGGGGATCTGGCCGATGCCCACTTTGGCCGTGATCGAGGTGTCGGCCGGCACGCTGCGCTTGCTCTGGCCGGCGACGAATTTCAGGGCGCCGATGAAGCAGGCCGAGTAGCCCGCCGCGAACAGTTGCTCCGGGTTGGTCGCTGCACCGCCGGCACCGCCCAGTTCTTTCGGGGTTGCCAGTGCCACGTCGAGGATCTTGTCACTGGAGACAGCACGGCCATCACGGCCACCGGTGGCAGTTGCGGTTGCGGTATAGAGAACGTTCATGGATTTATCTCTTCAGGACAGGATTGAGGTGCCGCCAGCTTTACCTGTGCGGGCTGGGCAGCTGGGATTAATTTATCGCGCTAATGCTTAGTGCGCAAGATAATATTTCGAAGTTTTTCATGCGCGTCGACAACGCTCTGATTCGCCTGGATTTTTTACTGATCTGGCGGAGTCAGGCTCGTCTGAAGCTGGCTGCGAAGTGTCAGAAGCTCCCCTTGCAGGGCTTCCAGTTTCTGCTGCGCGATGCCGCACGCCGCCAGAATGCAGGCCGGGATGTTCTCGGCTTTCTGGCGAAGCGCCTTGCCGGCGTCGGTCAGCACAAGCCGGACGACCCGTTCATCGTCCCTGCTGCGGGTGCGCATGATCAAGCCTTCGGCTTCAAGCCGTTTAAGCAGGGGCGTCATCGAGCCCGGATCGGTGAGCAGCCTGGCGCTGAGGTCCGACACGGTCAGCCCGTCCTCCTCCCATAGCACCAGCATGGCCAGGTACTGAGGATAGGTCAGGTGGAGGGCCTGAAGCAGCGGTTTGTACACCTTGGTCATCATCAGCGACGTGGAGTGCAGGGAAAAGCACAGCTGGTTGGCCAGCAACAGGTGGCTGCGCTCTGCGACGGGTGCAATGGGACGGCTGTCGTCGACGCTCATGGAATCATCCTGAACTGCAAATGAGCCTAAGTTAGCGTCGATATATTTAGCGCGCAATCAGATCGTATTCCGCCCGGTCACCCGACGATCCTGGCGTCAAGGCAGCGGTCCCATGGGCTCCAGCTCCCGGATCAGATCGATCAGCAGCCGGAGGCCGACGGGCACCTGTCGAAAGCTCGAGTAGTAGATGTGGAAGCCGGGATCGGTGTGGGCCCAGTCCTTCAGGACCTCCTGCACGGTACCGTCCTCGACGTACCGGGCGATGACACGTTCAGGTACGTACATCAGACCGGCTCCGCGGGTCACCAATGCAACGCCGACGCGGGTTTCATCGATGGTGATCGCGCCGGGTACCTGCACCTCGAGTTTCTGGCCGTTCTTGACGAACTCCCAGTCATACAATCGCGCATTGCCGAGGCGGATCTTCAGGCACCGATGCTCTTTCAAATGCTCGGGATGGGTGGGCACACCGAAACGCTCGAGATAGCCGGGTGTGCCCACCACGCTCCAGCGCACGTCCGGGGACAGTCGCTGCGCAATCATGTCGCTGGGCACCGTGCCGCCGAAACGAATGCCTGCGTCGTGGCCCTCGCCAATCACATCGATCATCCGGTTGGTAACGGTCAGGTCCACTTCGATGTCGGGATAGCGCTCCACGAACACCGGCAGGACAGGGCCAAGCAGTAATTTCGCGCCATCGCTGAGGACGTTCAAACGAATGCGACCCGCGGGCTCGTCGCGCAACCGGTTGAGGGTCTCCAAGGCGTTGCTGATGTCGGTCAGTGGATGGCTGACCAGCCCCTGCAACTCTTCGCCGGCGGCGGTAAGGGTCACGCTGCGGGTGGTGCGATTGAGCAGGCGAACGCCCAGGCGTGCCTCCAGGCCTTTAATGGCGTGGCTGAGCGCCGAAGCGCTGATGCCGACCTCGACGCTCGCACGGCTGAAGCTCTGGTGCTTGGCAATGGCCAGGAAATAGATGATGTCAGCCAGGTTCGCACGACTCAGTTGCATGGATCACCCGCTAGCGGAGCACTTGAAAGGGCGATCATACAGAAGCGGGTAACTGATCGATGAGCTTGTCCAGCGTGATCGGATAATCCCGAACCCGCACCCCAGTGGCGTTGTAGATGGCATTGGCAATGGCGGCCGCCGCACCGGAGATGCCCAGCTCACCCACGCCCTTGGCTTTCAAGGGCGTCGCGTACGGGTCGACTTCATCGAGAAAGATGACCTCCTGATGGGGAATGTCGGCGTGCACGGGGACCTCGTAACCCGCCAGGTCGTGATTCACGAAGAAACCCAGGCGATGGTCCACCACCATGTCCTCCATCAACGCCGCGCCGGCGCCCATGGTCATGCCGCCGATGATCTGGCTTCGTGCCGTTTTCGGATTCAAGATACGGCCGGCGGCGCACACCGCCAGTTGGCGGCGGATGCGAATCTCGCCGGTGGCTGCATTCACCCCGACCTCGACGAAGTGCGCACCGAACGTCTGCTGGGAGAAGCGTTTGGCCAGATCGCCATATTCCATCAGATCCTCAGCCTCGATATCGCCGTGCGCTGCAGCGCTGGCCAGCGCAAAGCTGGCGTCGGCGTCGCGCACCTGGCCGTCGACGAACTCGGCTGTCAGTGGGTCCAGGCCGAGTTTCTGCGCAACGGCTTCGCGCAGCTTCACACAGGCGGCATAGACACCCGCGGTGGAGGAGGCCGCCCCCCATTGGCCGCCTGACCCGGCGGACTCGGGGAATCGCGAGTCACCGAGACGGACCTCGACGTGATCGATATCCACACCCATCATTTCAGCGGCGGTCTGGGCGATGATGGTGTACGTGCCGGTGCCGATGTCCGTCATGTCGGTTTCCACGGTGACCCGGCCTTGCCGGTCGACTCGTACGCGAGCGGCGGATTTGCTCGTCGGCGCGCCCCGGATGGCCGAGGCCACCCCCATGCCGATGAACCAGCCGTCCTCCAGGACCTGAGCCGGCGCCGGGCGCCGTCTGCTCCACCCGAAGCGCTCGGCGCCGAGGGTCAGGCACTTGATCAATTGACGCCTGGAAAAGGGTCGGGTGGGTTGTTCGGGATCGACCTGCGTATCGTTCATGACCCGAAACCTGACAGGGTCCATGTTCAGCTTGGCGGCCATTTCATCCATGGCGATTTCCAGCGCCATCATGCCCGGCGCCTCACCGGGCGCGCGCATGGCGTTGCCCTCGGCCAGATCCAGGACGGCCAGTTTCAGGCGCGTCAGACGATTCGCGCCTGCGTACAGCGAGCGGGTCGCCGCCGTCGCCGGTTCGGTACGGCCTCCGCGCAGATTGCCCGACCAGCTCTCGTGACCTATGGCAGTGATGCTGCCATTGCTGTCCGTACCGATGCGTATACGCTGCAGGGTGGCCGGGCGGTGGGTCAGATTGTTGAACATCAGCGGCCGGGGCAGGGCGACCTTGACCGGGCGCCGCGCCTCTCTGGCCGCGAGCGACGCCAGCACCGCGTCGCACAGGATCGTACCCTTGCCGCCGAAACCGCCGCCGATGTAGGGCGAGATCAAATGGACCTGCTCCTTGGCGATGCCGAGTGTCTTGGCCAAGTCGCGAACGCCCCAGTTCATCTGCTGGATCGAGGTCCAGAGGGTCAGCTGATCGCCTTGCCATTGAGCGATGGTGGCATGGGGTTCCATCATGGCGTGAGCTTGATCCGGGGTGCTGTAGGTTTCGTCGAGTTGCACCGCCGCGCGTTGGAACGCGCCGTCGAAATCGCCGACGTCGGTTTGCGCGGGGGGACCGAAGGCGGCGGGCGGCGGCGTTTGCGCCGCGTCTTTCTGCGCTTTCAGGTCGAACTGTCCAGCCTCCCGAACGTAATAGATGCGCAGCAGTGCAGACGCCGCGCGAGCCTGTTCGAAGGTTTCGGCCACCACGATGGCCACGGCCTGGTGATAGTGATCCACCTGGGGGCCGCCCAGCGCCCGGCTGACATAGAACTCGCCCCTGTCCAGCTTGCCGGCATTTTCATGAGTGACGATAGCGATCACGCCCGATGCCAGCCTGGCTTGCTCCGAGTCGATCGACGAGATGCGCCCCTTGCTGATCGCCGCCCCGACCACATAACCATAGGCAGGATGGGTGACCGCCGCATTCTGCTCATAGGCGTAGGTGGCAGTGCCGGTGGTCTTGAGCCTGCCATCGATGCGGTCTTTGGGCTGGCCGATGACATTGAGCTGATCGATCGGATTGGTCGTCGCGGGCGTATCGAATTTCATGGGCAATCTTCCTGTTCGGTTCGCCGGTCGGCCAGCGCGACATGCAATGGGCGGCGTTACGACGACGCTTGAGCCAGTGCCAGACCCAGCGTGCGCTCGGCGAGTTTCACCTTGAATGCGTTTTGCGCCGTGGGGCGGGCGTCGCCGAGCAGGCGGGCGCTCACTGCGGCTGCGCCTTGAGGCAGCAACGCGTCTGCGGCGACGTCGTGCCATGGCTTGTAGGCGACGCCTCCGAGCGCGATCCGTCCCGTTCGATCCGGCTGCACCACTGCCGCCACCGAGACCAGGGCAAAGGCGTACGAGGCGCGGTCACGGACCTTGTAGTAGATATGTCTGCCGCCTGCCGGTTTGGGCAGGATGACCGCCGTGATCAATTCGCCCGGGGTCAAGGTGTACTCCAGGTGAGGCGTATCGCCGGGCGCCTTGTAGAGCTGCGCGAGCGGAAACGTGCGGGTCTGGCCGCTGGCGTTCAGGGTTTCGACAGCGGCATCCAGTGCCTGCATGGCCACCGCCATGTCGCTGGGATGGCTGGCGATGCAGGCATCGCTGACACCGATCACGGCCTGCTGACGGCTCATGCCGCCCAGCGCTGAGCAACCGGTACCGGGACGGCGTTTGTTGCAGGGCTGGTTGGTGTCGTAGAAGTAGGAGCAGCGCGTTCGCTGCAGCAGATTGCCCGCCGTGGTCGCCTTGTTCCGCAGCTGCCCGGATGCGCCCGACACCAAGGCCCTGGACAGCACGGCATAGTTGCGCCTGACTTCGGGCGCGGCAGCCAGGTCGGTGTTGCGCACCAGCGCGCCGATGCGCAAACCACCCTCGCGCGTGGCCTCGAGGGTATCGAAGGCCAGGCCGTTGACGTCGATCAGGTGCTGTGGGGTTTCGATCTCCAGCTTCATCAAATCCAGCAGATTGGTGCCCCCGGCAATGAAGCGCGCTGCGGGGTTGGCCGCTGCTGCCGCGACAGCGTGCTCGGGCGACGTCGCACGTTCGTAGGTAAATGACCTCATGCGGTTTCCCCCGTCGCAACCTCGGCAATGGCATCGATGATGTTGGAGTAGGCGCCGCAGCGGCAGATGTTGCCGCTCATGCGTTCACGCAGTTCGGCTGGGGTCTGCTCGACCGGCGCGATCAGGTCCTGGGTGACGTGACTGGGAATGCCGGCCTTCAATTCGGCCAGCACCGCCACCGCCGAGCAGATCTGTCCAGGCGTGCAGTAGCCGCATTGATAGCCGTCATGCTTGATGAAGGCGGCCTGCATCGGGTGCAGACGCTCCGGCGTGCCCAGGCCTTCGATGGTGGTGATGCTGTCGCCTTCATGCATGACCGCCAGGCTCAGGCATGCATTGATCCGGCGTCCCTCCACCAACACGGTGCAGGCACCGCATTGGCCATGGTCGCAGCCTTTCTTGGTCCCGGTGAGTTTCAGGCGCTCGCGCAACACATCCAGCAACGTGGTTCGGTTGTCCACCTCAAGGGTCTGCCGGCGACCGTTCAACGTGAAGGTCACAGAAGAGCTCGCCGGTGCGTGCGGGGCCGTCTTGCCCGGCTCGACGGCGTTCACGGGCGCAGCCGAGAGGGCCATCGACACGGCCGAGCCTGCCGTTCCCACCAATACCTGTCGGCGAGACAGCCTGAGGCCTTCTTTGGGCTGCAGATGATCCAAATCACTCTCTCCTTCAGCAATGCCCGTCGGCACGAACAACAATGACCCACGCAAAGGACACGTCGGATTGAGGCAGGTGAATCCAGCAGCTGCTGAAGCAGATCCCCTACACCCTTCAAGGTTAAGGCATCAGGCGAGTGGCGATAACGTCGATAGGCGGGATGAAGTAGTGAATGACGCTCAGTAATGGCGTGGAGGGAAAATCACAGAGGCCGGCGTTCGTCGCAACGCTGTCGGGGCTGAGCCGAACAGCGATCAGGCATCGTGACCTGTGCTCAGGCTGTCCCACAGTCCCATCATCTGATCGACCGCTGCGTCCAGGGTAGCCGCCGTCACACCGTCGCGAGCCAGGGTCGACAGGCCCAGCAGAAAACTGTCGAACGCGGTGGCAAGCACTTCAGGGATCACGGTTTTCGGGAGCTCACCGGTGTTGATTCCGCGCTCGACGCAGGCGCGCAGGCCGGCCCGGTTGGCATTTCTTGCGTTCACCAACGGCTTGGAGATGATTTTGCTCTCGGCCGAACAGGCGCTCATCAGCCCCAGAGCGACTAGGCATCCGGTTGGGTGACCGGCCTCGGACTGCATGCTGGCCGAGCGGCGCAGGGTTAGTTCGATGGCCGTCCTGGGAGGCAGGGCGGGATCGAACAGGCTTTCCGTGACGCGGCCATGGGTGCCGAGATAGCGCTCGACAACCTCATGGAACAGCGCCTGCTTGGAGCCGAAGGCGGCGTAGAAACTGGGCGCGGTGATACCCCCGCCAATGCTGGCCTTGAGCTGGCTGAGCGAGGTGGCGTCGTAGCCATGCTCCCAGAACAGGTGCATCGCCTGAGTGATTGCCTCGTCGCGGTCGAACGTGCGAGGACGTCCCATCTGGGCCATGTCGGATCTCCTTCGTTGGTACATAGATACTAAACGATACATAAGTGGTTGACCACGCTGAGCGGCTTGTTTAGATTTGTATCGATCGATATATAAATCCAGAGGAGCACACCGGATGACCACGGATGAAACACAACGCGACACACTCCCGCTCGGCGCTTTACTGGCCCTGGCGATGACCGGTTTCATCTGCATCGTCACCGAGACGCTGCCCGCTGGCCTGCTGCCGCAGATCGGCAGCGGCCTGGGCATCTCGCCGTCGCTGGCCGGCCAGATGGTGACCGTCTACGCCCTGGGGTCATTGCTGGCGGCCATCCCGTTGACCATCGCGACGCAGAGCTGGCGGCGCAGAACCGTCCTGCTGCTGACGATCGCAGGATTTCTACTGTTCAATTCCATCACGGCCTGGTCGTCCCATTACGCACTGACCTTGGTTGCCAGGTTCTTTGCGGGTGTGTCGGCAGGTCTGGCCTGGAGCTTGATTGCCGGGTATGCGCGACGCATGGTCGTGCCGCAACTGCAGGGCCGGGCGCTGGCCGTGGCGATGATCGGCACGCCGATCGCGCTGTCGCTGGGCGTGCCCCTGGGTACCTGGCTGGGCGGCTTCATGGGCTGGCGCATGGCGTTTGCGTTGATGTCCGTCTTGACGCTGGTGCTGATCGGCTGGGTGCTGGTCAAGGTGCCGGACTATCCGGGGCAGTCCTCGACTCAGCGGCTGGCGTTGCACGAGGTCTTTTTCACCCCAGGGGTGCGGCCGGTGCTGGGCGTGGTGTTCACCTGGATGCTGGCGCACAACATCCTCTATACCTACATCGCACCTTTCGTAGCCAAGGCGGGGCTGGCCAACGATGTCGATCTGGTCCTGCTGGCCTTCGGCATCGCCGCGCTGGCGGGCATCTGGGTGACGGGGCGCCTGGTCGATCGTCATCTGCGCCCAGCGGTCCTGTTCAGTCTGGCCAGCTTTGCCGCCGTTGCGGTATTCCTCGGCCTGTTCATGACCTCGGCGATCGCGATTTATCTGGGCGTGGCGATCTGGGGGCTGACGTTTGGCGGCGCCGCCACCCTGTTGCAGACGGCACTGGCCGACTCCGCGGGCCGGGGCGCCGATGTTGCCCTGTCGATGAATGTCGTGGTGTGGAACAGCGCGATTGCAGGCGGTGGGTTACTGGGGGGCGTCTTGCTGGGCCATTGGGGTGTGGGTACGTTTCCCTGGGTGTTGCTGGCCTTGACGCTCATCGGCCTGGGCATTGCCTACCAGGCGCGAGTGCATGGATTTGCCGGAGGGGGCCGGGTTTCCGCGCAGGTGGTCAGCGGTCATTGAAGGCAGGCGGGCAGGGGCGCTGCTTCAAACTCGCCCTTGCCCCTGCCGATCCCTGAAGCATTGATCAGTGTTTCAGGGCGGCGCTGACCGACTGGGCGATCGGTGTCGTGGCGCGACCCAGCAGTTGGCTCAACTGCCGGCTGTTGTCGTACAGGTCACCTTTGGCTGCGCAGGCGTCCGAGTCGGCCAGCATCGCCGCCAATTCGACAGGCAGGCCGACACTGACCAGCGCCTCTTGGTACTGCGCTTGCGGCAGGTCGTTGTAGACGACGGCCTTGCCTGACTGTTGCGCCACTTCGGCGGCCAGCTCGGCCAGGGTGTAGCTGTCGTCGCCAGCCAGTTCGTAGACCTTGCCGGCCTGGTCGTCGCGGGTCAGCACCGCTGCTGCGGCCTCGGCGTAGTCGGCACGGGCTGCCGAGGAAATTCGGCCGTCTCTCGCGCTGCCCAGAATCGCGCCGTGTTCGACAGCCGGTGCAACGCCGGCCGTGTAATTCTCGTTGTACCAACCATTGCGCAGGATGACGTGGGGCAGGCCAGACTCGGCCAGTGCTTGTTCGGTATCGCGATGCTCCGAGGCCAGGCCGAGCGTCGATGTGTCGGCACGCAGCAGGCTGGTGTAGGCCAGCAATTTCACGCCTGCCGACCGGGCGGCTTCGATGACGGCGCGATGCTGTGCGCGGCGTTGCCCGACTTCACTGGACGAGATCAGCAGCAGACGCTCCACCCCTGTCAGCGCGCTGAGCAAGGTGTCGGGCTTGTTGTAGTCCGCTGCCCGCACGTCGATGCCTTTGGCGGCCAGGTCGCGCGCCTTGGCCGGGTCACGCACCAACGCGATCAGGGCTGACGGTTTCTGGTTTTTCAGCAATGCATCGATGACCAGGCGGCCCAGTTGGCCCGTTGCACCGGTAATGGCGATCATGAAAGCACCTCGATTCTCGTTGAAGAAAATCCGATGCTAGAATAGAAGCTTACGAAAAGTAAGTACGTACGAAAAGGTAAGTGCCATGTCTCATGCTGAAAGCGATTCGCACCGGTTTGCCGAGAAGCTGCGTCGCGGCGAAGTGTTGCAGGCGGACTGTCCTTCGCGGGAGATCCTCCAGCACATGACCAGTCGCTGGGGCGTGCTGGTGCTGGTGGTGCTGCTGGGTGGCACCCATCGCTTCAGCGAGCTGCGTCGCAAGATCGGCGGCGTGAGCGAGAAGATGCTCGCGCAGACGTTGCAACGGCTCGAAGGCGACGGACTGGTGCAGCGTCTGGCGCTGCCGGTGGTACCACCGTACGTCGAGTACAGCCTGACGACGCTGGGCACTCAGGCCGCTACGAAGCTGGAAACGGTGGTGGATTGGATCGAGGACAACCTGCCCCAGATCATGGATTTCAAAAGAGGGCGCGAAGCGCAGGACCAGAACTCGGCATGATGGAGCGTGCGCTATCGATCCGCGATGTCGACTTCCAGATCGGTCAGCAACCCGGCCATCGCCGCCGTGATCTGCTCCTCGTTGCGTTTGTAGTAGGTCCATTTGCCCACTTTGCTGGCTTCGACGAAACCTTGGTCGAGCAAGGCTTTGAGGCAGATGGAGGTGGCCGGCTGCGACAGCCCGGCCTTGTCCTGAATCAGGCTGGCGCAGACGCCGTGCACACTGAAATCGTACAGCTGGCTGTAGCCTGCGAACGATCGATGAGGATCCTTGAGCCAGGTCAGGACGGCTCGCCGCGTAGGGCTGGATAGAACTTTCAATGCCTCGTTCAACGCCGTCATGTGGATGCCTGACCCTGTGGATGGGCGAGGGTGACCCCGCCCGGAAGCACTTATTTTAAGGGGTCATGAACGGATAGTCGATGTAACCCCGTTCTCCACCGCCATAGAGCGTTGCGTGATCGACCGGATTGAGGGGTGCGCCGTGCGCGAAGCGCTTCGGCAAATCCGGGTTGGCGATGAACGTGCGGCCGAATCCGAACAGATCGCCATGACCGTCAGCGAGCACCCGTTCGGCTTTTTCCCGGGTGTAGCAGCCGGAATACATGATCGGATTGTCGAAGGTCTCGCGCAGTGCCTGGCGGAAGCTCACAGGCAACTCCGGAGCATTGTCCCAATCGGCTTCGGCAATGGACAGGTAACCGATCCCCAGCGAATTCAACATGGCCGCCGCCTGAACGTAGGTGGCATGAGGATCGCTTTCCACCAGGCCCAGGTAGACACGGGCCTCTTCGGTGGTTTCGAACAGCGGTGCGAAACGCACGCCGACACGCTCGCGGCCGAACACTGAGATTACCGCTTCGGTCACTTCACGCAGAAAACGCAGACGGTTTTCCAGAGAGCCGCCGTATTCGTCGGTGCGCTGGTTGGTGTGTTCGGACAGGAACTGATTGAGCAGGTAACCGTTGGCCGAATGCAGTTCGACGCCGTCGAAGCCTGCTTCCTTCGCGTTCACGGCGGCCACGCGGTACAACTCCACCAGCGCTTTGACCTCTGCCGTGGACAGTGCGCGAGGCAGGCTGGGGTCTGCCAGCTCGCCCGTTTCAGGACCGGTCTCGATGAACACTTTCACCGCCGTTGCTGTAATGGCGGAGGGCGCGACGGGTGCCTGGTTGTCAGGTTGCAGGCTGTTATGGGACACGCGCCCGACGTGCCAGAGCTGGCAGAAGATCACGCCGCCTTCTTCATGAACGGCGCGGGTCACCTGTCGCCAGCTGGCAATCTGCTCCTGGCTGTAGATGCCAGGCGTCCAGGCATAACCCTGGCCGCGTGGTTCTATCTGCGTGCCTTCGGTAATCATGAACCCGGCACTGGCGCGCTGCCGGTAATAGGTGCTCATCAAGGCATTGGGGACGTCGCCCGGCTGGCTGCTCCGGGACCGCGTCAGAGGGGGCAGGGCAATGCGGTTCTTGAGCGTCAGGCCACCGAGTGTGAGAGGGGTGAACAAGCTGGCGTCGGTCATGGTGATTCCGTAGGGCTACTGAAAGTGGCCATACATTAACACATTCGAATGTGTTTATGTGAATCAACCCATCCAGCCAACTGCCGTCTTTGGAATCACCTCCGATTCATCCAGTTTGGACGCGAACATGCTGACCGCCTCCACGGCATCGCTGGTACCGGTGCGGATTTGCAGAATGACCAGGCCGGCCTGTTCCGCCAGCAAGACACCGCGTTGCGCGCCTTCGTGGGTGGAGTTGATGCTGGTCACCGCATCCCGGGTCTCGGCCAGAATCTTGCCGATCATCTCGGCGATCTCGCTGGTCGACCGACTGGTGCGCCCCGCCAGTTGCCTGACTTCGTCGGCCACCACGGCAAAGCCGCGACCCTGGTCGCCGGCGCGCGCCGCTTCGATGGCTGCGTTGAGGGCCAGCAGGTTGGTCTGGTCAGCGATGCTGCGGATGGTGTTGACGATCGCCGTGATCTGCTCCGAGCGATCACCCAGTTGGCCCACGAGGCGCGCCGAGGACTCGATATGGTCGGCGATCAGGCGCATTTCCACCGCCGTCTGCTGAATGACTTCGGCGCCCTGCTCGGCGACTTTCTCGGTTTCGGCGGAGATATGGTAGGCGCGCGAAGCGCTGCGCGAGTCTTCCTCGAACTTCTCCACGCGCTCGGTGATGTCGCTGGCGAACTTGACGATTTTGGTCAGCGTGCCATCCGCATCGAAGACGGGGTTGTAGGTCGCTTCAAGCCACAGCGTCCTTCCGTGCTTGCCGATGCGCTTGAACTGACCACTGAAGACTTCTCCGGAGTTGAGTCGTTTCCAGAAGTCAGTGTATTCACTGCTGCCGACCAGATCGGCTTCGCAGAACATTCTGTGATGCTTACCTTTCAGGTCAGTCTGGACATAGCCCATGGTATTCAGAAAGTTCTGGTTGGCCTGAATGATATTGCCGTTGAGGTCGAACTCGATGACCGCCATCGCTCGATCCAGCGCATTGAGCTTGCTGTTGGCCTCGGCATCCTGCAGCACCTTTTGCGTGACATCCAGTGCGAACTTGACGACCTTGCAGACTTTTCCCTGCTCATCCAGCACCGGACTGTAACTGGCCTCCAGCCACACCTTCCGGCCGTCTGCACCGATCCGCTGGAAGGTGCCGGAAACGAACTCCCCGGCTCGAAGACGGCCCCAGAACTCGTTATACGCCGAGCTGCGAACCAACGCGGTCGGACAAAGATCCGAATGCGCCACGCCGAGAATCTGCTCGGCGCGATAGCCCATGATTCTCAAGAAGTTATCGTTGGCACGAATGACTTTGCCATCCAGACCCAACTCGACGATTGCCATCGAGCGGTCCAGAGCATTCACCAATCCTTGGTGTTTGATGATTTCAGCGTCCTGGGATTGCAACTTACGTTTCAGCGCTGAATTGAACACGTTGTTACCCTCGGATTGGATGTATCCCTCTTCAAGGGGTATCGACCGCTCATCGCAAAGCTCAATCAATGTTTAGTAAATAGTCGGGAAAGCCGATGAGTAACCGCTTTTATTTCCGCAGCGCGGAGTTGAATCGATTGCGGCTTCACGCCGGCAGTGGCCCATAGGCTCGATAGGATTGGATCAGCGTGTCGTACAACGAGATGTCCGCCCGGCTTCGGGCAATGAGTTGGGCACCGGCCACGGCCGAAAAAATGGCCCGTGCCCGCGCGTCACTGTCGCCCGCGTCGCACACTTGTGCAGCGACCAGCTGACGGCTCAGCCAGGCGATGTTGACCTGGGCAAACGCCTGGATCTCCTCGGCCATGGCAGGGGGAAGATTATCGGTCTCGGCCCCCACGAAGCTGCCCAGGCACAGCCGGTTATCCGCCTCGAGCGAGCGCCGAAAGATCTCCGGGAAGCGTTGCAGTGCCTGCAGAGGGTTCGGGGTTTGCTCGCAGATGACTTCAAGTGCCGCCGCTCCGTCTTCCCAGTACCGTCGAGCCACGGCAATGCCCAGGTCGGCCTTGCTGGGGAAGTGGTAATAGATGCTGGCCGGCTTGATGCCCACGGCGCTGGCCAAATCGCGGTAATTCAGGCCGTTGTAGCCCTGTGACTGGGCAATGTTGCGGGCAGCCAGAAGTATGGCCTCGCGGGCGTTGATGCTCATTGTCGTGCCTTGTGTACGTCGGACGTGTTCTCGGGGAAGCCGGTCATCTTAAAACAAAAGGGACCGGCATGACTCACACCGCGACCGCCAAGGGTTGGCGGTCGCGGTTATCGATACCCCTTGCGCCACCTCACGCAGCAGGCGAATCCAGCTCCGGGATGCCGCTGCTGCGATCCGCGTAGGCCGCCTTGAAGGCCGGGCGCTGCTGCCAGCGCTGCCAGTAAGCGTCCAGGTGTTCGAAACGCTCGTCGAGCGGGGTGGCGTTGACCGGGAACTTGGAGAAAGCGATGGCAGTGGCCAGGGTGATATCGGCGAACGTCGGCTCGGCGCCGCCCAGCAGCCATTCACGGCCATCGGCCAGATGACGGTTTACCAGGGCCGCATGGGCCAGCGCTTCTTTGCGGCAATGCTCGCCCCATGCTTCGTTCTTGGTCAGTTCGAGTTTGAACCCCAGCCCGGTGTGCAACACATGGAACGCGGTGACGATGCGATAGAGGATGTGCACCCAGATGCGGTTGTCCCACATGGTGTCCAGACCCTGTTCCAGCGCGCTGTCGCCCATGATCTTGCGGCCTGGATAAGTCTGGTCCAGATAACGGGCGATGGCCGCCGTTTCGGCCAGGTAGCTGCCATCGGCCAGTTGCAGCGTCGGCGTTTCGCCCCACGGGTTCATGTTCAGGTGGCGCCAGCCGCGCTGTTGCCCACCCGGAGCCATGTCGTAGATGACCTCGTCGAACTGATCGGCGATGCCTTTCTCGTGCATGAACAACCGCAGCCGTTGCGGATTGGGGAAGGCGGAAGGGGAGGTGAAGAGCTGCGGTTTGGTGGTCATGGGCGAGTCCTGAGGAGAAAATGTTCTTACCTAACGTGTGTTAGGTAGGTGGAACATAGCCCTTCACATATAGACCGTCAATAGATGACCTAACAGTTGTTAGTCTGTGCCGCTGCCTTGAGCCTCAGTCCCGAGTCAGCTCGGCGCCACAGCGGGGCTTCGGTGCTGTCTTCCTGAAAACGCTACAGGTGATACGGCACCTGCACGCCCAGTTCCGTCTCGGGAAAATCCTTGGTGTTACGAGTGACCAGGGTGGCCCCCGCCAAGCGCGCGCTGGCCCAAATGATCGCGTCAGGTAACTTGATGCGGCGCTGTTGACGCAGTGTTACAGCGTCATGGGCGATATCGAGGGAGACGGGTACGACTTCGAATAGCTCCATCCACTGGCGTAGCGTCTCGGCCTCCTTGGAGTCAGTTGCGCCTACCAGTACTTCCATATACGTAATCAGGCTGATCATGGGTCTGTGCGCGGCCTGAATCACTTGGCCTGCCATGGGCCTGCCGCATAGGTGATCGATCAGAATATTGGTGTCGAACAGGGATCTCACCATTCGTTGCGTAGCGCCTGCTCATAAGCAAGGCTGTCCAGGTCCCGATCTTTCCAAAGCCCGAAAACATCTGGCGCAGGGTGCTTCAGCTCTTCGCGTTTGGCAGCCACGAAGGTAGCCACAGCTTCCCGGATCAGTGCGGCACGGGACGTATCGAGAGCCGAAGCCAGATGGTTGAGGTCTTCGATTTGCTTGGGGGTGAGATCGGCTAAAATCCGGCTCATTGGGGAGCTCCTGAGGTTGATATCAGCAGTGTATATCAGTCAATGTAATGCGGCCGGCGCCGCTTGTCACTTTGCTGAAGGTGGTACGACGTAACCACCTGTTGCGGCCGGAGGCTGCAACCTCGCTTATCGATTAACGCGAGAAAGGCGAGCAGACCATGGGCGTCTTCCCGACACATTGATGAGCTCCGCTCACTTATGCATGCAGCTTCCTACGACTAATCGAACGGGCAGGTAACCGGTAAATTGGAAGCCCTCGCACGAACTCCAAAAGGACGCTCGATGAAAACACTCGCGACCGTAGCGCTCTCATTGTCCTTGTCAGCTTTCGAAAGTGAAGGAGCTCAGCCCATGAATATCACCGTCACGCCTGCAGGTTCCCAGCCGTCCGCCGTCGGACCCGCTGAATACTTTACCGGGAAGGTGCGCGTCGATGCGCCGTTCAAAGGCAGCGACGGCGCACGCATCGGCGGCGCCACCGTGACCTTCGATCCGGGTGCGCGGACTGCCTGGCACACCCATCCACTGGGGCAGACGCTGATCGTGACCGCAGGCGCCGGCTACGTGCAGCAGGAGGGTCAGGTTCGGCAATCTATTCGTCCCGGCGACACCGTGTGGATTCCTCCTCAGGTCAAGCACTGGCACGGCGCAACGCCAGATACCGGCATGAGCCACATTGCCATTGCCGAAGCCCTGGACGGCAATGTCGTGGAGTGGTTGGAGCAGGTCACCGATGAGGACTACGGCCAGGCGCAGTGAAGGGGCGGTCCGGCGTTCGTCGCCAACCTGTCTGTGTCTACCGAATGGCTGCTGACTGCATCCTCGGCTTGCGATAAAATCGATGCCAAAGTGCCACCCCGCCTGACCTGAAGTTCTTGGCGGATCACCGGCACTGCCAAGCTCTGATAGGGCACATCGATTGCAGCGCCGGAGAGCCTTGGAATGCCACTCAGTCGTCGTGAGTTGGGAGAAACGTTTGCACGCCGCATCTACGGGCCCCGTTCCATTGGCTGCCTGTTGAGTGCAACGTTCATCGGTACGGTGCTGGGGGTCGACCCCGACACGCCGATGTGGGTGTGGGGCGCAATGCTGACCAACCTCATGGTCTGGCCGACTCTTGCCTACCTGCTCGCACGCAGAGCCGCAGATCCGTTCGCGGTCGAACTGCGCAGCCTCGCGCTGGATGGCCTGTTCGCCGGCGGCTGGGCGGGGCTAATGGCGCTGAACCTGCTGCCATCCGTGCTGCTGCTGTCCATGGTCGCCATGAACGCGATGGCGGCGGGCGGATGGCGCCTGTTGCGGATCACTGTCGGGCTGCAGGGGGTGGGGCTGCTTCTGGCCCTGGGCCTGAGGGGCTTCGAGTTGTCGTTGGCGACCAGTGCGCTGCAGCAACTGGCCTGCCTGCCAATGCTGATCATCTATCCGCTGATCGTGGCCCGCGCCAGCTACGCCGTTTCAGTGCAACTGGCGGTGCACAAGAAAGCCTTCAAGCTCATCAGCAAGCTGGACGGCATGACCCGCCTGCTGCACCACGCTTCGTGGATGGAAAAGCTGGTAGAGATCTTTCCTCGATGCCGACGAGGTGAGGTCATCGCGATGGTGGCGTTGATAGACATCGACAACTTCAAGCGCATCAACGACGAGCACGGCCATCTGATGGGCGACGCGATCATCGGCCGTCTGGCCAATCTGCTGCGTTCAGGACTGGGCGCATCGGCTGCCCCTGGGCGTTATGGTGGCGATGAATTCTGTCTGCTGCTGTTCGATATGAGCCTGGGTGAAGCCACTCAGCGGTTGGACGACATCCGCAGGCAGTTTTCCGACTGGGTTGATGCGACCGTGACCATCGAGGTGACGCTGAGTATCGGCCTGGTGCCGTACTCCCATCAATACGCCAGCGAGCGCGATTGGATCAAGGCCACCGACGAGGCGTTGTACCGCGCCAAGCGCAGTGGCAAGAACCAGCTGTGTGTGCAGTATTCCGAAGCTGGCGGATCGACAGCCGACGCATGACGGCGCAAACCGGCATCACTGCTGTCCCGCCGCTGGCCTGAACGAGCACAGCCCTCATGACGCTCGAGTCATGGCCTGATCCGGTCGAGCGTGTTCTGGAGGCAAGCCACCAGGTTCGCCATCCTCGTCCTGATTCAATCCCAGGAAGCGCAGAACCAGGCGTGCCTGGCCGCGATGCAGATGGCCGCCGTCCTGGGTGCTGCAGCCTTTCTCGCGCGCCGCTCGGCAAAGGGGTGTCGAGTGGGGCGAGTTGATGATGTCGACGACCAGCATGTCGGGCTCGAGCCGTTCCGGGTCGACGGGCAGGGGGTCGTTTGCGCCCATGCCCAGAGGTGTTGCGTTGATCACGATATGGTGACCGCGCGGGTCGGGTGGGCCCACACGTGTGGCACAGCCCGTTTCTGCCGCCACGGACTCGGCCAGGCTCCGAGCTCGCTGCTCGTCGGCATCGCACACCGTGAGTGACCGGGCGCCCGCGCCTGCGACAGCGAAGGCAATCGCGCGGCCGGCGCCGCCCGCGCCCACCAACAGCACGCTCTTGCCCGCAGGCTCGTGACCTTCCTGTTGCATGCCCAGAACACAGCCCAGGCCGTCGAACACCGCACCGACCCAGCGTCCATCGCTTTCGCATCGGACCACGTTGATCGCACCCACTTGGCGAGCCGTTGGGTGAAGCTCGTCGACCAGGGCCAACATGCTTTGCTTGTGTGGCATGGTGACCAGCAGACCTGCCAGGTTGTTCAAGGCTCTGGCGCCGATCACGAAGTTGCACAAGCCATCGGGCGTTACCTCAAACGGAATGCAGACCGCGTCTTCGCCCTGGTCCATGAACACGGGATTGAGCAGCTGTGGGGATTTAGCGGCGGCCAACCGATGGCCGACCAATCCGTAGAGTCGAGTGGAGCCTTTGATGTGTGTGGCCATGATTACCCAATGTCCGGTGATGATAGGCGCGGTGTCGAAAGCATTGGTGCACACTCAGGTCACGGCATCGATCTGCCACGGCACGAACTCGTTCTGTCCGTACCCGTGTTGCTCGCTCATGCTGCGCTCGCCTGACGCAATACGCAGCATCGCATCGAATATCGCCGCGCCGCAGGCTTCGATGGTCAGTTTGTCTTCGGCGATCTCGCCGCAATTGATGTCCATGTCCTCGCGCTGTCGAGCCCACAGGGCGCTGTTGGTCGCCAGCTTGATCGAGGGGGCGGGCGCACATCCATAGGCCGATCCGCGGCCCGTGGTGAAGGCGATCAGGTTGGCCCCGCCGGCCACTTGCCCTGTGGCGGACACCGGGTCGTAGCCAGGGGTGTCCATGAACACCAGGCCATGGGCCGTCACGGTTTGCGCGTATTCGTAGACATCGGTCAGGTTGCTCGAGCCGGCCTTCGCCACCGCGCCCAGCGACTTCTCAAGAATGGTGGTCAAGCCGCCTGCCTTGTTGCCCGCCGAGGGGTTGTTGTTCAACTCGGCGCCCATGCGCGCGCAGTAGTGCTCCCACCAGTGGATTCGCGCGATCAGCTTTTCGCCCACCTCGCGGCTGACGGCTCGACGGGTGAGCAGGTGCTCGGCGCCGTAGATTTCCGGCGTTTCGGAAAGAATTGCGGTGCCCCCACAGGCCACCAGCCGATCCACCGCATTGCCCAGCGCGGGATTGGCCGTGATGCCCGAGTAGCCATCCGAACCGCCGCACTGCAGCCCCACGGTGAGGTGCTGCGCGCCGACCGGCTCGCGTTGGACCCGATTGGCTTCGACGAGCAGTGCCTGGACCTGGGTGATTCCCTTGGCAATCGATTTGGAGGTGCCCCCAGTATCCTGAATGCTGAATGTGCGCAGGGTGTCACTGCGCGAGAGGCCTTGAGTGCTGAGCAAGGCGTCGATCTGATTGGTCTCGCAGCCCAGGCCGATGACCAGGACTGCTGCGAAGTTGGGATGGGTCGCGTAGCCGGCCAGCGTCCGCCGCAGCAGGCTCAGGCCATCGCCCGAGGCATCGACCGCACAACCGGCCGAGTGGGTCAGTGCCACGACGCCGTCCACGTTCGGATAGCCCTGCAGGGCAGCAGGGTTGATGTCCCTGCGGAAATGGTCGGCGATGGCGCGGGCCACCGTGGCCGAGCAATTCACCGACGTGAGAATGCCGATGTAGTTGCGCGTCGCCACGCGTCCGTCGCGGCGTACGATGCCCATGAAGGTGGGTATCCGGGTTGGCGTCGACGCAGCCCGTACATCGACACCGAATGCGTAATCACGCGAGAACTCACCCATGGCCAGGTTGTGTACATGGACGTGATCGCCGGGTTCGATGGCGGCGATGGCGAAACCGATGATCTGCCCATAGCGCCTCACCGGTTGACCGGCTTCGATACGGCGGCAGGCAACCTTGTGGCCCGGAACGATCGATTGCCGAACGGTGATGCCCTCCTGCTCAAGTACTTCGCCTTCCAGCAAGGGCCGTCTGGCGATCAGCACATCGTCCAGGGCATTCAAGCGCAGCACGGGGGCGGCGTCGGTTTTCATGATCAGGTCCATTGCATCCTCACGGGCTGCGGGGTGATGCGCGGTCGCCAGTGCGCGCCGCATTCTTGTGCCGGCACTATAGGATTCGGCGCAAAGGCTGCCCAATGAGAGCTTTCGATTGCTTGATAACTTTGTCTCATGGCAGGGTTCGACGCGCTCATCCATCGCCGGTGGCAGTGCGCCTCTGGCTGGCGAACCCGAGCAGCGTATCGATGAAGCTCTGCGTCGGTTCCGATACCTGCTCATCCTTTCGGGTGATGACACCGTAATCCTGGGACTCGACGCTGAAGGGCGTCCTGAGCACTCGCAACTGTCCGCTCTGCACGTGCGACTGGACCATCGACTCCGGCAGCATGGCCAGCATCGGGCCGGACTGGAGCAGCTGCAGGAAGGTCTGCATCGAAATGGTTTCCACCGTATTGGTGGGCGACGCGATGTCGAACAGCCGGAAGGCACGCTCCATGCGCCTGCGAATGGGGGTATTGAACGGGTACATGACCCATGGCCACTCGCTCAGCGCTGCGCAGGGTACTTCGTCGAGCTGGCAGAGCGGGTGGGCATGGTTGGCGACCAGGCAAAACGGCTCGGGTCCCAGCGGGACGAATTCGAACGACTGACAATCATCGTGGGTGAAGCGCGCGATGATCAGGTCGAGTTTTTTCTGCTCCAGCATCTCCAGCAACTGATTGCTGGTTTGCTCGATCACCTCGATGGCCAGCAGCGGACGTTTGCGTTTGATGCAGGCGATGGCCTCGGGCAGCACGACCGAGGTGGCTGCGAAAATGGTGCCGATCTTCAAGTGGCCATGGCCGCCTTTGCGCAGCTTGTTGACCTGGTCCACGAATGACTCCGTGTCTTCCAGGGTAACGCGTGCGTAGCGGGCGACGAACACGCCCAGTTCGGTCAGTACCAGATTGCGGGTCTGTCGCTCGAACAGTGGAAAACCCAGCGACTCTTCCAGGTCGCGCAGCAGCTTGCTGATGGCCGGCTGGGTGACATTCATGTGTTGCGCAGTGGTGTGCATGTTCCGGGTCTTGGCCAGGCTGTTGACCAGAACCAGGTGCTTGATCTTCAGCCACCGTGTGACGCTGGAAAACGTGATGTGGTCGCTGTGCATGTCGGTGAGCCTCTGCGCGTCGATAACGAAACAGCATTGATGGGTGAGATTGAGTCATTGGGATTTTCGAAGCCCGTCCAGTACTTTCAAGGCTCCGATAGCCGACTGAAATGGAACCTGCGATGGGACTTTTGAAACTGACGCGCCAGAACACACTGCCGGTGGATGGCGTCGCTGGCACACTGATAGGCCGTGCCTGGGTCCCAGGTGCTATCGCAGGACCTTCGCCGATCGTGATTCGACCTGAGGGCGTGTTCGATCTTTCCGACAGCTTTTCCACGATGAGCGACCTGTTGGAGCACCGCTCGCCGGTGTCGGCGGTTCGTCTGACGCCGGGCCGGTACATCGGCACCGTCGAGGCGTTGCTGGCCAATACCGGCAACCATGCCGATCCGAACGAGCCGTCGCTGCTGCCGCCGGCCGATTTCCAGGTGATCAAGGCCGCAGGTGTGACCTTCGCATCCAGCATGATCGAGCGCGTGATCGAGGAGCAGGCGCGAGGTGACGCGGCCAAGGCCGAAAGCGTGAGGCGGCTGGTTCAGGAGGCGATAGGCGACAACTTGCGCGCCATCGAACCCGGCTCGCCTGCGGCGATGCGTCTGAAAGCCGTGCTCATCGAGCAGGGGATGTGGTCGCAGTATCTGGAGGTGGGGATTGGCCCTGATGCGGAGATCTTCACCAAGGCGCCGGTGATGGCCGCGGTCGGCAGTGGCAGCGAAATCGGCATCCATCGCAAATCCGAATGGAACAATCCGGAACCGGAAATCGTGCTCGCGGTGAACAGTCAGGGGCTGGTGCATGGCGTGACCTTGGGCAACGACGTCAACTTGCGTGATTTCGAGGGCCGCAGCGCGCTGCTGTTGAGCAAGGCCAAGGACAACAATGCGTCCTGCGCCATCGGCCCGTTCATCCGGTTGTTCGACGAGACGTTCAGCCTCGACGACGTGCGCAATTGTGTGGTCGATCTGCACGTTCAGGGTGAGGACGGCTTCACTCTGGAAGGCAGCAGCTCCATGGCTTTGATCAGCCGGGATCCCCTGGAACTCGTGGCCCAGACGCTGAACGGTGAACATCAATACCCTGATGGCTTCATGCTGTTTCTGGGCACTCTCTTTGCGCCCACCCAGGATCGTGAAGCCCCCGGCAGCGGCTTCACCCACAAGCAGGGCGACGAGGTCAGCATCGGCAGCGCGCTGCTGGGCAGCCTGCGCAACACGGTGACCTATAGCCATGAGGCTGCCCCATGGACCTACGGCCTGCGGGCGGTGATGCACAACCTCGCGGCGCGAGGCTTGCTGTAGGCGAGATCGGATTCTCTGGTACATGCATGGAATATCCGCAGCGGTTTGACTTATCCAACGGGGACTGCATACTGTTGGAACACTGTTCCGTTAAGGGCAATGTTGATCAAATCAACCGTGATGTCAAAGATAAGTCGAGAAAAATATGAGAGTCGTCAAAGGTGCCGTCGACCGTTGTCTTGAAGCCATCGAGCTGCTGGCACGTGAAGCCCGCTGGATGCGTATGTCCGACATCGCTGCCGACCTGGGCCTGGAAAAGGGACCGGCTCACCGCGTGCTTGCGCAATTGGTCGAACAGGGTTGGGCGGAACAGGACGAGGCAACGTCGCAATATCGCCTGACCCTGAAACTGGCGTTGCTGGGCCAGCGTTACCTGCACGGCATCGGCCTGCCCGAGCGCGTTCAGCCGATCATCGAACAGGTCGCCAGGCAGTGCCAGGAACTGGTGCGACTCACCGTCGTCAGCGAAGGCAGCCTGTCCTGGCTGTCGTCAGCGCAAGGCGCGGCGCCTGGGTTGGTCTATTCGCCCGCCATGGATCACCCGATCAATCTGTACGCGACGGCCAACGGCAAGGCCTGGCTGGCGTCGATGCCCGATGAGCAGGCCGTCGAGCACGCGCTGCGCAGTGGACTGGGGAGCGCCGAGGCGAATCCCGGTCAGGGGCCAAAAGCGCTCAGCACCATCGAATCGCTGCTCAGCGACCTGAAGCTGACACGCGAGCGCGGGTATGGTCTGGTCGTTGAAGAGGCCGAGGCCGGGGTGTGGGCGATCGCGGTGCCGGTCAGGCTCATTCCCGGCGGGTCGGTGGTGGGCACCATGAGCATCGCAGGCCCGGTCATGCGCATGCAGCCGGAGCGCTACGAAGAGCTGCATGCGCTGCTCGAAGACGCCGCCCACAAGGTGGGCACGGTGTGGCCGCGGCAGAACGATGTGCACTCGGTGCGCCCATGAACGAGCAGCCTTGCGCCCGCAGTGAAACAGTCCATAGTGAAACAGCAACTGCGCTGGACACCGCAGCGGCTGCCCTGGTCCACGCCCGCCGCGAAGGTATCCGCCTGACAGCGCTGCCGGAGTCTGGCCGGCCCACCAGCCTGGCCGAAGGCTTCGCCATTCAGCAGCGCGTCGGGCCATTGGCCGGCAAGACCGTGGGCGGATGGAAATGTGCATTGCCGCCCACGGGCAAGTGGATCGTGGCGCCCCTCTACAGCGACAGCATCGTCAGGGGCGAGCGTTATGAGTTGCCCGCCGATACCCAGCAGGCGCGGATCGAGCCGGAGCTTGCCTGCATCCTGACCCGCGATCTGCCGGTAAGAGGCGAACCCTACACCGCCGAACACATCATCGCTGCCATCGGCGATACCCACTTGGCCCTGGAGGTGATCGGCTGCCGATACACCGATCCGCAATCGCTGCCGTTCGAGCAATTGCTGGCCGACGGCCTGTTCAACCACGGATTGGTCCTTGGGCCGCGGACGACGTTGTCCTGTGCAAGGCTGCCAGCCGAACTGGACATTTCCGTGCGCGGTGCCGCCCAGCCAATCGAAATCAACGGGCGCCACCCGGACGCCGACCCCATTCTGCCCATCGTCTGGCTGGCCAATTTTCTGTCTGCACAGGGGATAGGCCTGCGGGCAGGCCAGGTGATCATCACCGGATCCTATGCCGGTGTGCTCGATGTACCCGTCAATGAGCCGCTGCACATTCGGTTCGGCCGTGCAGGCTCCATATCTGTCCATTTCTCAACGCTCAAGGAGTAATACATGCGCTTAGTTCGTTTCGGTTCACCGGGGCAGGAACTACCAGGCATTCTGGATTCGAAGGGAGAGGTCCGAGACCTTTCGGGCATCGTCGATGACATCGACGCGTCAGCCCTCAGCCCGGATGTGCTGCAGAAGTTGCGCGGCGTCGACATTGAAAAATTGCCACCGGTGGCGCCCGGCACTCGCCTGGGTCCCTGCGTGGGCAGTGTGCCGAACCTGATCTGCATCGGCCTGAACTACTCCGACCACGCTGCAGAAACCAATACACCCATCCCGAGCCAGCCGGTGGTGTTCAACAAGCACACCGGCTCCATCAGCGGGCCCAACGATCCGGTCATCCTGCCGACCGGCGCCGAAAAGCTCGATTGGGAAGTGGAGCTGGCCATCGTTATCGGCACGCCCGCCTGGCAGATCCCGGAGTCGCAGGCGCTGGATCATATCGCCGGTTACTGCCTGGCCAACGATGTATCGGAACGGGCCTACCAGCTCGAATACGAAGGCCAGTGGGCCAAGGGCAAAAGCGGTTTTTCCTTCGCGCCGCTGGGGCCATGGCTGGTTACCCGTGACGAGATCGCCGACCCACAGACGCTGGACCTCTGGCTCGACGTCAACGGCAAGCGACTGCAGACCGGCAACACCCGCACGATGATTTTCAGCGTCGCCCACATTGTCGCGTACCTGAGCCGCTTCATGCCGCTGATGCCTGGCGACGTGATCATCACCGGTACGCCACCGGGGGTCGGCCTGGGGCAGAAGCCACCCGTGTTCCTCAAGGCGGGTGACACGATGCGGGTCGGCGGCCAGGGGCTGGGCGAGCAAACTCAGGCGGTTGTGCCTTACGTGGCCGAAATGGGTGCTGCCTGGGTAGCCGGTCGCCATCCGAACGTTGACTGACTACTACCCGAGGAGAACACCATGAGTTTTGCAGGAACAGGTGTGGTCGCGATCTGGCACGATCTTCTGCCCGAAGCGCGGGACGAGTTCTATGAATGGCACAACCGCGAGCACATGCCCGAGCGTGCCGGTATTCCAGGCTTTCTGCGCGGGCGTCGCTACATTGCGCTGAATGCGGGGCCGACCTACTTCAACCTTTACGAGGCTGACAGCGTGCAGGTCCTGGGCGGACAGGACTACCTGTCGCGACTCAATACGCCGACGCCCTGGACGCAGCAGTCGGTGAAATCCTATCGCAACGTCGCACGCTCGATCTGCGATGTGACGTACACCAGCGGCGTGGGGCAGGGCGCCTATCTACTGACTGTCCGCTTCGACGTTGAACAGGAGCAGCACAAGCCCGTTTCCGATGCGTTGCGTCAACGGGTCCTGGCCCCGCTGGCCGACAGGCAGGGCATCACGGGCGTGCATTTGTGCGTGGCTGACGAGGCGGTCAGCAAGGTCGAAACCGCCGAGAAAAAGGCCCGCGCCGAAGGCACCCAGATTCCAGCCTGGATCGTCATGATCGAAGGCTGTGCTGCCGACTATGTCGAGGCCGCGGGCGATGCCTTCATGGTCGAGCTGCACCGGTTGCTGGAAGGGCAGTCCAGCACCCCGGAAGCGACCCTTTACCAGTTGGAGTACACCCGCTGCAAAACCCCGAGCGCTGCGGGGTGAAACGTTAGCGCTTCCAGCATGGCCACTTTGATGCTGGACGCTCACTCCCGTGACGTGACCACCTCCCTGGACACTGGCACCGCCGACATCGCCTTGGGCCAGCCGACGTAGAAGGCCAGGTAGAACGTCGTTGGTGTATTCGCCCAGCTTGGGCGTCACTTCCCCTGTGGCCGACTGCACCGCGGCTCGGCGCTTGCTCTCGCTGGCTTCGTCCAGGGCCAGAGAGAGCAAGCGCATGGGTGGCCATGGCCTACGGCTGGATAAACCCATGAGCCCTGTTCACCAAGTCCGACTTGCCGACGCTCAGAGCGCTGCCTGCGGGTTGCGCCCCAATACCCGATGGTACTCCGCACGCGCGGTGTGCTCGGTGAACTCGCCGGACCACTTCGACACCACCACCGTGGCCACACTGTTGCCGATGGTGTTGCAGGTGGCGATCGCCATGGACATGAACCGGTACACCCCGAACAGCAACGCCAGTCCTTCCACCGGCAGCGAGCCGATGGCGGTGACCGTGGCGGCGAAGACCACGAAGCTGCCACCAGACACCGCCGCGGCACCTTTCGACGTCACCAGCATGATGGCGATAATGCCCAATTGCTGTTCCCAGCTCAGAGGTACGCCATAGGCGTTGGCGATGAACAGCACGCACAGCGACATGTAGATGGAGGTGCCATCCAGGTTGAAGGCGTAACCGGTCGGCAGCACCAGTCCCACACTCTGCTTGGAGCAACCGAACTTCTCGAGCTTCTGCAGCAGCCGAGGCAGCGCACTCTCGGAAGAAGCGGTGCCGAGTACGATGAAGACTTCATCCTTGATGTACTTGAGGAAGCGCCACAGGCTGAACCCCGAGATTCGGCAGACGATGCCGAGCACAACGAAGATGAAGAAAGCGATGCAGACATAGAACATCAGCACCAGGTTGGCGAGGGACATCAGGACCGCCGCGCCGTTGCTGCCTACGGCATAGGCCACCGAGCCGAAGGCACCCAAAGGGGCGAACTTCATGATCAGGTTGATGAACTCGAAGAAGCATTCGGAAATGCGGCTCAGTCCATCTTCGATGACGCTGCGACGTTCAGGCTTGAGCGCCAGCAGGGCAAAGCCGAACAAAACCGAGATGACCAGCACCTGCAGCAACTGCCCACCTGCGAAGGCGCCGACGAAGTTGTCGGGGAAGATGCCGTAGATGAAGTCCAGGGTCGAGGCCGGGGCGTGACCTTTGGCGACTGCCGCAGTCGCTGCGGCGGCAGTGGCGCTGCTTGGATGCGCATCGTGCATGCCCGAGCCGATGTTCAGCAGATTGCCCCAGAGCAAGCCAATGGCCAGGGCGATGGTGGAGACGATTTCGAAGTAGATCAGCGCGCGCAGGCCGACCTTGCCGACCCGCTTTATATCACCCGCCGAAGCGATGCCGTGGACCACGGTGAAAAACACCAGAGGGGCAACGGCGGTCTTGATCAACTTGAGGAAGATATCCCCGAGAATCTTGAACTTGGCTGCCAGTTCCGGCGCCAGGAAGCCGAAGGCAATGCCCAGCACCATGGCGGCGATGACCTGGAAGGTCAGGTCTTTTTAGAACGGCTTTTTGTTGAGGGTCGTCATGTCTGCAGTCTCGTTGTTGTTATAGGCGAGCAATAGGCAGAAGGGCTCGATCGCGGCGAGCCTTCGAACAATCAGCGTTTGACGCTGCCCTCGCGGGCCAGGGCGATATCCACCATCTGCGGTGCCAGGCCCAGATAGTTGGCCGGATCGGTCAGTCGCTTGAGTTCTTCGATATCGAGTTCAGCGGTGGCTTCGCCCTGGGCAAGCAACGCGTCGAGCAGGCTGGTGCCTTCATCGTTGGCCAGGCGGCAGGCGGCATAGACCACGTCGTGCGCAACCTGACGACCCAGCGCTGGCGCAAGGCCCATCATCACGGCTTCGGCCACGATCAGCCCTTGGGTCATGTCGAGGTTCTTGCGCATGCGCTCGGGACGTACTTCCAGACCCGCCAGCATGAACTTGGCCTGGGCCAGCGACGCGGCGCTCAAGGCGAAGGCTTCGGGAATGGCGATCCATTCGGCTTGCCATGGACCGGTGGAGCGTTCGAAGTCCTGAATCATGGCGTCGAGCATCAGCCCGGCCTGCTGACGCACGCCTTTGGCGGCCGCATACATCAGTTCGCAGGAAATGGGATTGCGCTTCTGCGGCATGGTGCTGCTGGCGCCGCGTCCCTTGACGAAAGGTTCGTACGCCTCGCCCAGTTCGCTGGTCATCATCATCATGACGTCCAGTGCGACCTTGCCCAGGGACGCGGTGACCAGGCCGAGGAAATTCAGGGTTTCGGCCAGGCCGTCCCGGGCAACGTGCCAGGTGGCTTGCGGAACGCCGAGGTTCAATTCCGCCATGAGCGCTTCCTGCACCTCAAGACCTTTGTCGCCCAGGGACGCCAGGGTTCCGGCGGCACCTGCGAATTGGCCGATTTCCACCCGCGGACGCAGTTCGACCAGACGCTCGGCGTGGCGATCGAACATGCTCAACCACACGGCACATTTGTAGCCGAAGGTGATCGGCAGGGCGTGCTGCAGGTGGGTGCGACCGGCCATGGGGGTGTCGCGGTAGCGCCTGGCGAGGTCGGCGAGCAAGCCCCGCACCGCTTTGATATCACGCTCGATCAGCAGCAGCGCGGCGCGGACTTGCAGTACGACGGCGGTGTCCATGATGTCCTGGGTGGTCGCCCCCCAATGGACGTAGCGACCTGCATCGCCACAGGTTTTCGACAGTTGCTCGACCAGCGGGAGAATCGGGTACCCGACGATTTCGGTCTCATGCTGCATGAGCGCCAGGTCGAGGGATGCATAGGTGGCGCTTTCGGCAATGCGTTCGGCGGCCTCGCCGGGAATGACGCCACAGCTTGCCTGCGCGCGCGCCAGTGCCACTTCCACTTCGATATAGCGTTCGATCAGCGCCTGGTCGGAGAACACGGCACGCATTTCCGCTGTGCCGAACATGTCACGAAAGAGAGCGGAATCAAAGACGGTGCTGGACATGAGAAGATCCTGTTATGTTTGTTATTAACCATACATATTAATATGTACGTACATAATAATAATTGCGCGCGCACTGGTACACTGTCAACTCGTTGATCGCTTGAGACTGATGGAAGGTATGAGCCAGACGCGCTATGAGGTCGTTGCGAAGGACTTGAGGGAAGGGATTTCCAGCGGTCGATTTCCGGTGGGCACCTTGCTGCCCACCGAGCTGGAGCTGTGCGACCTCTATGCGGTGAGTCGGCACACCGTGCGCGCGGCGATTACCCAGCTGCAGAATCAGGGCCTGGTGTCACGCCGCAAGCGAGTCGGCACACGGGTCGAGTCGGCCACACCCATCGGTGGATACTCGCAGTCGCTGGCCTCGGTATCGGATCTGGTGCACCTGGCCGAAACCCAAGTGCGCAGCATTCAGAACGTCCTGCATTTCGTGGCCGACATCGCGCAGGCCAAGCGCTTGGGCCTTGAGCCTGGGGAGCATTACTTTCGAGTATCCAGCCTGCGCGTCGATCAGGAAAACCCGCGCGCGCCGCTCTGCTGGACCGATGTGTACGCCCAAGATATCTATTCGGAAGTGATCGAACTGGCCAACCAGCATCCCGACGAGCTGATCGCCGCCCTGATCGAACGGCATTTCGGCCGGTACATTGATGTGGTGGATCAGCAGGTACGTGCGGTACTGCTCTCGGTCGAGATTGCCAAAAGCCTCAATGCGGACGTCGGTTCACCCGGCCTGAACATTCTGCGGCAATACCGCGACAAGGACGGGGCGGTAATGGTGGTTTCGGAAACCACCCACCCCCAGGACCGCTTCACTCTGGTGTCACAGATGCGCCGGGACAAGCTCTAGACCCTGCTATCCCAGGCGGCCTACAGCACACCGAGGCGAGAGGGACTGATGAACCTTATGCCAGCGAGAACTCGGGAAGCACATGTTCCTGAAGCTCCGCAATCACCTCCAATGCCGGACGTCGAGTCGGCTTGAGGTTCAGGGCGACGTGGTTGATGCCCGCATCGCGTTGCTGCGCGAAGAACTGCTTCAAGGCATGGCGGCCGCCGCGCAGGACTCGGCCGGTCTGCAGTGGGGCGTCGGCGTTGCTGTCCAGATCGAACATCGCACCGTAGCCGAAGGGCACGAAGCCCCGTGATTCGGTCATTTCGCGCCAGTGCGGCACCACTTCCGGCATGCGCTGGGCGTCGCCGTGCCAGATCCAGGCGTCGACGTGTTCGGCCAGCCACTCCAGGCTCTGCCCGGCCCGACCTATGGCGATAAGCGGGATGCGCGAGGCTGCCGGCTTGGGTACCAGGTCGATGTCCCCGCGCAAATGGCCGAAATGCTCGGTCTTCAGGCGTGGAAATGACACCGACGTCAACGTCTTGATCAAGGCCACGGCTTCGCGATAGCGCTCGACACGGGTCCCGAAGTCGACGCCGAAGGCCGGGTATTCGGTGGGCCGGTCACCGGAGGCCATGCCGGCCAGAAAGCGTCCGCCCAGCAATTGGTCGGCGGTGGTGATCTGCTTGGCGGTGATCACCGGTTCACGCAGGGGCGTGACGAATCCGGCGGTGCCGATCGCGATGCGCTGGGTAAGGGCGGCCAGCCAGCCGGCGTACACCAGCGGATCGAGTACCTGGCCGGTGTCGCCGAACGAGGGGTCGTAGAACGGCACGTCGCGCAGCCACAGGGCCGCGGCGTCGCTGCGGTCCAGGCTCTGCACGATCTCGGCCTGGTCCGACAGGCTGGGGAACGGGCTGTCGGGGTAGCCGCAGGCCGGGGCAATGAAGCCGATGCTCAACTGGTCCTGTTGGAAGGTACGGCTGAACGCGTCATGGTCAGCCAGATCGTGCGATCGAGTGTCCTGAGTTCGTACATTCATGGTGTCTGTCCAAGATTCAAGAGATGACATCAGTCTAACGGTCAGCCTGACGTCCGTTTCCGACCTTTTGGATCGACACTGGTGAAAAACATTCCTCAATCGCACGTGGGCTCAGTAGCCGCTGCCCGCCTGGCCGCCGGTGACGATGGCGATTCCCGAGCTGGTGCCCAGACGGGTGGCGCCGGCCTGGATCATCGCCTGGGCCGTGGCCACGTCACGCACGCCGCCCGACGCCTTGACGCCGATGTCCGGGCCAACCACCCGGCGCATCAGGGCGACGTCTTCGAGCGTGGCGCCGCTGCGGCTGAAACCCGTGGAGGTTTTCACGAACGCCACGCCCAATTCGCGGCAGATCTCGCAGGCACGTACCTTCTGCGCGTCGTCGAGCAGGCAGGTTTCCAGGATGACCTTGAGCGGTACCTCGCCGCAGGCCTGCAGCACCGCAGCGATATCGTCCCGGACGTCAGTGTACAGCCCTTCCTTGAGCCAGCCGATGTTCAGCACCATGTCGATTTCCTGTGCGCCGGCGGCGATGGTCAGCACGGTTTCCGCCGCCTTGGCGGCGCTCAGGCCGGCACCCAGCGGGAAGCCCACCACGGCGCAGACCTTGACGGCGGATCCCGCCAGATGCCTGGCCGCGACGGGCACCTGGCTGGAATTCACGCACACGGAGTAGAAACCGTGCTCACGGGCCTCCGCGCAAAGCGTGGCAATCTGTTCGCGGCTGGCATCGGCCGCCAGCAAGGTGTGATCGATGGTCTGCGCCAGTGCGATGGGGTCGAGTGAAGTCATGAAGCGATTCCTGTCATCAGTGGAAACACGGGGCCTTGGCCCGCACGTTATAAAATTAACAATTGGTGTTACTTTGTTCGCGGTATCAACCGTATCTACCTCATCAACGGATTGCCTGGATGCCCGTGGACGTCAAGAAAACCAACCGAATCAAACAGATCCAACAGGTCCTGCAAGACCAGAAAGCCGTGCATCTGCGCGAGATGGCGGCCTTGCTCGACGTGTCCGAAATGACCCTGCGCCGCGACCTGAGCCGGCATCCGGAACAGTTGCGGTTGCTGGGCGGCTACATCACGCGCGCCCACGACGACCCGGAGCCGGGGGATTACCGGGTCAGCGAGCAGGACACCCGGCATGTCGAGGAAAAGCGCCGGATCGGCAAGCTGGCAGCCGCCTTCATTCAGCCGGGCGACACGGTGTTCTTCGATTGCGGCACGACGGTGCCCTTCGTGGTCGACTTCATTCCCGACGATCTCGAGTTCACTGCGGTGTGCAACTCGTTGAACGTGCTGCTCAAGCTGCAGCAGAAAACCCGTTGCAACATCGTCCTGTGCGGTGGCGTTTTCCACCGCAAGAACCAGGTGTTCGAGAGCCAGGCCGAAGCCAGCATTCTCGACAGCGTACGGCTCACCTGGGCATTCGTTTCCGCGGCCGGCGTCAGCCTGGAGTGCGGCGTCACCTGCTTCAACTTCCACGAGGTGGAGGTCAAGCAGAAGGTCATGCGTCAGGCGCGGCAGTGCCTGCTGCTGGCCGATCACTCCAAGTTCGACGCCGTGCGCACGGCGCATTTCGGCGCGTTGAGCGACTTCCAGTGCGTGGTCAGCGACAAGAAAATCCCCCGCGCGTACCGCGAGGCCATCCAGGCCGGCGGTGCTCAACTGGTGGTGTAGGCAGGTCACGTCGGCAACGCTCGCCGTTCCGTGGCGCTGAGAAAACCGGTGCGCAGGCTGAACTCGGCGCGCGCACCGGGTGCCAGACTGTGCACGTTGCCCTTGGCCAGTTCGGCGCGGTAACCCTCCGGTTCACAGGTGGCGGGCAAGACGAACGCGGCAACCTGTTGATCCGCGTTGTGCAGGATCCAGCGCGCGGCATGCTCGAACTGCTGCGGGCTGTAGCGGGTGTAGAAGGCCGCGCCGTCGGGGTGCTCCAGAAAGAAATGCGCTTGCCCCTCGGCATCGCTGCGGACTTCATCGAAGAAGCAGACGATTTCCGGGTCGTACAGGTCAGGGGAGTCGAGCACTTCCAGGGCTTGCGGATCCTGGCTCAGCTGCGCCATGTAATCGCTCCAGGCTGGCGTCGGCCGTACGTGGGCCGGCACGCTGCTGCGCACCCGGGTGCGCTCGCAGCCCAGCGGCTGGCTCAGCCGCGCGCCTTCGACATAGGCGTAGTTCATGTGCGCCATGTACATCAGGTCCATGGCCTTGCCCGCCAGGTTGAGCACTTCCATGCCGATCTCGAATACGCCACTGGCCGGGCGCAGGGTGACGCTGGGACTGGCCCGGTAGTGGTCGCCGAATCCCTGCACATACTCGCAGGTACCGCCCAGGCGCAGGTAGGCGCCATGCTCGTCCTCACCGCTTTCCAGCCAGGCCTCGTCCATCGGCGCGCAGGGCATCTCGCCGTGTAGCGCGTGGGTGTCTTCCGGGCCTGGGCAACCGTTGCGCAGCAGGCCGCTGTGGAACATGAAGCAGCCATAGGTGCCGATGATGCTGTTGCTGGGGCGGGGCTGGCTGAACATGTTGCGCATGGTCAGGTCGTGGCCATCGAACTCGGCCGACCAGATCATCTGACCCTGCCAGGGCAGTATCACCAGCTTGCCGCGGCTGTTCTCCAGCGACAGTGCCTTGACCCCGCTGGGGTAGGTCCAGGCGTGTACGGTGAACTGACGCGACTCGAGCAGGGTTCGACGGGTGCTGTCCCACAGTTGCGGGTACAGCGGCAGGCGCAGGCATTCGGCACTCATTGCGCCACCGCCGCGGCCGAGCCGGTCAGGGCCGGTTGTGGCTGGCGCATGCAGCGCACCGCGTACAGCACGATCGCCACGAAGCACAGCAGCGGCACCGTATAGGCGATCTGCATGTTGCCGTTGTTGGCGTCGCTGAGCAGGCCTTGGAAGATCGGGATCACGCCACCGCCGACGATGCTCATCACCAGCAGCGAACCACCGACACCCGTGTCTTCGCCGAGCCCGTCGATGGTCAGGCCGTAGATGGTCGGCCAGCAAGGACCGAGAAAGACGCTGACACCCACGGCTGCGTACACCGCGGTGATGTTGGGTACGAAGATGGTGTAGGCCAGCAACAGGATGCACAGCACGCCGTACAGAGCCAGCACCTTGGCGGGGTGCAGCTTGCGCATCAGCACGTTGGCAATCATCTTGCCGACGAAGTAGGCGGCAAAGGTGATCAACAGAAACCAAGAGGCACTGCGTTCGTTCATGCCACCCATCTGCATGGCCAGGCGAATGGTGAAGCTCCAGACGCCCACCTGAGCGCCGACGTAGAGGAACTGCGCCAGCACGCCGAAACAGAAGCGCGGGTTGCGGCGCAGGCGTCCCAGGCTTTCACCCAGGCTGGCCCGCGGTTCGCTGCTGTTACGATTGCCCTTGCAGGCGGGAAAGCGGGTGATGGCGATCAGGATGAACATCAGAATGAGCACCGCGATCATCCATTTGTACGGCAGCAAGGTCGACTGGATCATCTGCAACTGCTGCACGGCCGCTTCGCTGGCAATCATCTGCGCCAGTTGCTCGTGGCTGGCGTCGGTGTCCTTGAACATCACGAAGCTGCCGACGTACACCCCGGTCATGGCCCCGAACGGGTGAAAGGTCTGGGAGATGTTCAAGCGCCGCGTGCCGGTTTCCCGCGGACCCATCAGGGTCGAATAGGTGTTGCAGGCGGTCTCGAGAAACGACAGGCCGGCGGCGATGACGAACAGGGCGATCAGAAACATGCCGTACTTGGCGGTGGACGCGGCAGGGAAGAACAGCGCGCAGCCGAACAGGTACAGCATCAGACCGACCAGGATCGTGGTCTTGTAGCTGAAACGGCGCACCACCAGGGCTGCCGGTATGGCAACGAAGAAGTAGCCCAGGTAGAACGCCGACTGGACGAAGGCCGACTGGAAGTCGCTGAGCAGGAAGGCCTTCTTGAAGTGGGCGATCAGCACGTCGTTCATGCCGGCCGCAGCGGCCCACAGGGCGAAGATCAGACACAGCAGGATGAAGGCGAACCATGGCGTACGGTTCAGGTAGAACCCGTCCGGGGTTTGTTGCAGCGCAGGTTTGTTCATTATTGTTCTCCGCGAGAGTGCTGGTGAGGTGTCAGCGAGCCGATGCATCCAGAAAGCGTGCAAACGTTTCTGCATCCGGGTAGGAAGACTGCGTGCCGAGGCCGGTGACCGAGCAGGCGGAGTAGGCCACCGCTTGTTGCATCGCCTGATGGATATCGGCGTCCTGGCTCCAGTGCCTCGCGAAGCAGCCGATGAAGGCGTCGCCCGCGCCACTGGTGTCGCGCGCCTCGACCCTGACACCCGGGACCTGCCACTCGCCTTCGGCGCCGACGTACAGGGCGCCTTGTTCACCCAAGGTGACGATGACGTGGCGTACACCCTTGGCCACCAGGGTTCGCGCGGCGTGCGCCGCTTCGTCGGCAGAGTTCACCGGCAGCCCGCTGATGAGCGCCAGTTCGCTTTCGTTGGGAATCAGGAAGTCCAGCAGCGCCAGGTGGTCGTTGCTCAGGCCGGCCAGGGCAGGGGCGGGGTTGAGCAACACTGGAATGGCGTGGCGTCGAGCGAACTCGATGGCGTGGTACACGCTCGCCAGTTCGATTTCCAGTTGCAGCACGATCAGGGCGCAATCACGCAATTGCGCCTCGGCGCGATCGATGTCGGCCGGATGCAGATGGGCATTGGCGCCTTTGACGATCAGGATGCTGTTGTGGGAGTTCTCCTGAACGAAGATCGGCGCCACGCCGCTGGACACGCCCGGTACCCGCTCGACGAAGCGCGAGTCGATGCCCAGCCTTTGGAAATTGGCCAGGGTGGTATCGGCGAAGCCGTCGTCGCCGACCTTGCTCAGCATCAGGACGTCGGCACCCAGCAAGGCCGCCGCCGCGGCCTGGTTGGCCCCCTTGCCGCCGCAGCCCATGGCGAAACGCGGTGCTTCGAGGGTTTCGCCCTGGGCGGGCATGCGCTCGATGTAGGTGATCAGGTCGACCATGTTGCTGCCGATGACTGCGATCTTGCTCATTGTTGTTGTGACCTCGCCAGCGCCGACGGACCCACCGTCGGCTGTTATTTATGTTATTTAAATAACATTTTCTGTGAGTATTCAATCTTTATTTTTTTGATCCCCGCAGTGATGTCGCCGCGACATTACTCAGTTCATGAAGTTCAAAACCTGTACAAATAAAGATATTTGTACAAATTCTCGTAAAGTTATCCGAAACCCAACCGATACGGACGTTTGAGCACAGAACACCTGTGCTCGGCCAAGGGGCCGGACAGAGCCCCGGCGTCCGAGAAATGGACCGTTCTCACTCACGATTAACCACTAACCGTCCATTCCGGGCTGTGAGAACCCTATGAACATGCTTGCTCCTGCCGTAACGCTCGCCAACCGATTACGCTTCAAGACCAAATTCGCGGTGCTCGCCATCATCGTTCTGGTCCCGCTGCTCCTGCTCGGTACCCGCTTCATCGTTCAGCTCAATGACAGCCTGGCGGTCATACGCTCGGAGCAGACCGGCCAGCGCTACCTGCTGGATGTGACGCCGATCCTGCGCCTGTCCATGATGCAGCGCGCGTTGACCAACCGCCTGCTCAGCGGCGATCAGACCGCACAGGCCGATGTGCTGGCCAATCAGGCAAAGATCGAAGACGCCTTCTCGAAACTGGCCACCACTGACCGCCAGTTCAACGACGCTCTGCAGACCGGCGATCGCGTGGAACGCCTGCATGCCTCGGCCACGCGCTTGATGTCGATGGCCAAGCCCGGCGTCGATCCTGGGGGCATGTTCGATCAATGGAACGACCAACTGATCGAGACCCTGAATTTCGTCTACTACGTCTCCGCCACGTCGGGCATGGTGCTGGATGAGGATTACGCATCGCTGTTCATGATCGACCTGAGCACGCTGCGTCTGCCCCGCCAGATCAACATCGTCGGGCAACTGCGGGGGTTGGCCAGCGGGCTGCGTGAGGGGCAGCCTTTGAGCCCCGCGACGCGTGGCGTGATCAAGTCGATGCTCAAGACCGAATTGCTGATCCACAAGGAGCTTCAGCAAAGCCTGGAGCTGCTGCGTCGCCGAGAGCCCGCCCTGGCCGATCGCATTCAGGCACCTATCGACAGTGCGTTCATGAGCCTGACCGGCTTCCGTGCGGACCTGGAAGCGGTCACGTCTTCTGCCAGTGACACGCTGGTCAACGTGCAGAACGTGCCCGCCAAAGGCAACGCGGTCGTGGCCGAGCTGTACAAGGCGCAGGACACGCTGCAGGAAGAACTGCTCAACCGCCTGGCCCAGCGGGCTCAGGAAAAGACCTCGGAGCGGCTGTTCATTCTTGGCATGTTCGCCGTCGTCGGCCTGCTGCTGGTGTACGTGTTCTGCGGTATCTACAGTGCCATGCGCCGCAGCATCGAGGATGTGCTGCAGGCCACCCGGCTTATCGGCCAAGGTGACTTGAGCGCACGCGTCCAGGTGCGTGGCAAGGACGAAATGGCCGACGTGGGCAACAGCCTGAACCACATGGTGCAGGCCTTCGGCAGCTCGCTGACCCAGGTCGAGCGCAGCTCGCAGTCGGTTTCCGATGCTGCCGCGCGCATGGGCGTGTCCATCGATCGGGCCAAGCAATCGATGAACACTCAGCAAAGCGAGACCGAGCAGGTCGCCACGGCCATCAATGAGATGACCACCAGCGTGGCCGACGTGGCGCAGAACACCGAAGGGGCGGCCCACGCTGCCGAACACGCCAGTCAGTCGTCCCAGGCCGGGTTGGCGAAGATGCATGAGACCAAAGTCACCATCGAGGCCCTGGCCGATGAGGTGGAACGCAGCGCGCAGAAGGTCTCGGCACTGGCCCAACACAGCCAGCAGATCGGCGGGGTGATCGAGGTGATCCGCAACATCGCCGACCAGACCAACCTGCTGGCCTTGAACGCTGCCATCGAAGCCGCCCGTGCCGGGGAGCAGGGGCGTGGCTTTGCGGTGGTCGCCGACGAGGTGAGGACCCTGGCTTCACGCACGCAGAACTCCACCGAAGAAATCCGCCGAATCATTCAGGAACTGCAATCGGCCACCTCTGCGGCCGTCGAACAGATGAAGGCCGGCAAGCAGCGTGCCCAGGAATGTTTGCAGTCGGCCGATGCCGCTTCGACCAGCCTGGATGCCATCAGCGATGGCGTCGAACAGATCGTCGGCATGAACACCCAGATAGCCAGCGCAGCCGTGCAGCAACACGCGGTGTCCGAGGACATCAATCGCAACGTGACCCAGATCCGCAATGGCAGCCTGGCGCTCATGGAAGGTATCGAAGACAACGCCGTGACGGCGGAAGAACTCACCTTGCTGGCGACCGAGCTGCACACGGTGGTCTCGCGGTTCAAGGTGTAAGGAGGAGAGGTGAGCGGTGCCGATCCGCGCCAACCGGCGGATCGGCATACCGAAGTCTAGTGCGATGAGCCGCTTGAGGACGTCAGTGTCGTGGCCAGCTTGGCGGCTGCATCCAGGGCGGCGTTGAAGTTGGCCTCGGCGGTTGCCGCATCGCCGAGGGTGCCTTCCGATTCGACGGTATCGATGGCCGGAATCCCTACCATGCGGGCCCAGGTCCGCAGAAAGGCCACCTGATGGTCGAAGTCTTCGGTCGGGTAATCCTCGCCAAGCGCCACCCCGCGGGTGGCCAGCACCACCACTTTCTTGCCCTTGAGCAGGCCGACCATGCCCTTGTCGTCGAAGTCGAACAGCACGCCACGCTGCGACACCGAGTCGATCAGGTGCTTGAGGCGGTAGGGCACACCAAAGTTCCACATCGGCACGCTGAACACGATCACATCCGCGCGGTGGAAACGCTCGCCCAAGGCATGTATCTGCTTCCAGACGGCCGCCTGCTCGGCGGTCATTTCCACACCTTCCAGGTCCGCGTATTTGGCTTTCAACGCGGGGCCGTCGAACGGCAACAGGTCGGTGGTCCAGACATCCAGTACGTCGACGGTCGTGCCGGGCTCAACCGAAGCAGCCGTTTCGAGATAGCGATCGGCCAGTTTCAGGGAGGCCGAACGCTCCCCGCGAGGAGAGCTGGCGATATGAAGAATATGCATACACGGGGTTCCTGAGTGAGGGGCTGCGCAAGGTTTCAATTTAGTCCTCGACGCAAGCGCCGATGTTCAATTCTGCAGCGCGTAACGGCGACAGTGTTCCAGATAGCCTTGCTCGTGGCTGCCTACCAGATGCACGACGCTGGACCATAGCCAGGAAGGCGCATCCAGGGTGTTGGAGCGGTTGGTCTGCAGCTCGCGGATCCAGGCGGCTCGGGTCGAAAGGTCCATCTGCCGGGCATGGGCCGTGCCGACGACGCTGGCCAGGTAACTGGCCGCACGCATGGCTTCGGTTTCGCTCAACTGATCGAGCTCGAGCTTCATGTCCTGAGGCAGCAGTTCGCGAATGAAGAAGCCATGGTCGAGCATGCGCGTGGCCAGCATGCGATTGCCCAGGCCCGGTGACAGGTGCCGCGCGCCTTCGACCACGCGCTTGCCGTTGTCCCGCGGCATGCCTGCGCGAACGGTGCGCGGCGCTGCGGCCGCCACGGCTTCCTTGATGTCGAGCAGGCACAACTCCTGATCGTCATCGTCGCCCACGCCCAGCAGCACGGCGTAGCGCTTGAGCCCAAGAGAGCTGCAACCCTTGACCCAATAAGCCGAGTCCAGCAGTTCGACACTGTCGCTGCCCGATCGCCCTTTCAACGACGTGACCAAGGCATGAATCTCATCGGTGGCGCACAGCGTTTTGATGGCGCTGCGCTCGGTCTTGGACAAGGCCCAGAAATGCTTGCCCAATGGAATCGTCGGGCGCATGTCCTCGATGCGTTCCTGAGCCAGGTGCTTCCAGGTCCGCTGCACGGCGCTGCGCATGCCGGCCTTCACCTGAGCGGGGCGTTGCGGTTCTTCGTCGTGGTTGTTCTCGAAGGCCTGTTCATAACCCACCATCATTTCTTCCAGCATGCGCGCCGTGGCCACACCCGGCAGGTCCGAGCCGCGTGCGGCGGTCGCCAGCGACAAACCAAGCCGCACCAGATCGTGCACCGGGTTGCCGATGACGGTCTGGTCCAGGTCGCGGATGTGGATATCGATACGGCCCTTCGAATCACCGGTCGGGCCGAGATTGCCGGCATGGCAGTCGCCGCAGATCCACACCGGCGGGCCACTAGGCAAGCGTCGGCCCGACTGCGACTGCAGCCAGTCATAGAATTGCACCGTGCTGCCCCGCACATAGGCATGGGCGGATCGCGCCATCTTCAAGTTACGCAGTTGCTCAAGCGGTTCCAAACGTGCGGCAGGACGGGGCGTCTTCATGGATTAGTCTTTGAGAGAAAGACGTTGGAGTAGGGAGATGCGCCGCGTGTTTCAAAATGTTTCTGTGTTTTTTCAGGAAAGTGAACGTGTCACTTGCTTGCATCTGAGCTCGCAACAGGGGCCCACGATGCACTGCCTGCCCAGGTAAACGCCACCACGCAGGTACGCACCCGCGGCGACGAAGGCTTCTTCACCGATGATGATCGCGCCGTTGAGTACAGCGCCTTCTTCCACCACTACGCTTTCGTGAACGGCGCAGTTTCCGTGACGCCGATAGTCTTCGCCGAGACGATCGAGCAACGTCAGGACCGCTCTTGCTTCTCCAAAAAAACATCCGGTTTGGTGCTGAACCGCTCGGCCAGCGCATAGGCCATCTTGTGGCTGATCGGACGCGTGCCCGAAAGCACTTTGGAGACTACGTGCCTGTCTCCAATTTCAGGCAAGTCCGAACCGGTGAGCCCAAGCAGGTCCATGAAGTCACGTAGGAGCTGCACGGGCGTGACGGCGGATGTCAGGTTCGCATTGATAGCCGCGAATTGTTCGGATTCGCGCTCATATAGCTCAATGGCCTCCTCAAGCTCGATCAGAACTTGTGTCTCGTACTTGTTAAGGGGGTGGCCATCGGTCAGCTCGTCCAGCAGAACAGACGCACGTTGGTACTCGTCAGGCGTATGGATTCCGCCAACGAAAGACTCACGAAGTTGCTCGACCAGCCGCTGAAGGCTCTCCAGAGCAGCGCGAATAGCTTGCGAGTTTTCAAGCGCAGCGGTCATGGCCTCACTCCTTGACTGTTTCTGGCATACCATTGGTTTGCAGCGTCGTATTCCGCATGTGTATAGATATGTTTTACGTACAACTTCTTCCGTTCGTAGTTTATGCCCGCGATCAGCCTTAACTTGTTACCGCCAATATCAATCACAACCCATCCTGCACCAGAACGAGGTTTGAACAGATCGAGCCTGCTGCCGAAGGCATTGCTCAAGTCGTTGTAGCTTTCAGGTTCGATAGCGCACAGCACTCGATAGCACGTCCGGAGTGCGTTGGCGCACGTTGGATGCCTTCGACAGGCTTCATCGAACCGATCCTTCTTGAGTACGTCCACGAGCATTCCTTGCGTTGTAGTCCATCATACGCATGTTGTCAATTTTGGCAACATGCGACGATTTGATGGGTTCGTTTGTCATGCGACACAGGGCGTGAAAGCGACTGCCTTGGCGCTCACCGAGGCTCAGAAGGCGGCTGCTTGCGCGCCGCACGATCCGTATCGGGAAGCGCACAGCTGTCGCTACGGCAGCGCGCGCTGCCGTCGGGGTGGGGCAGCCATGCCAGGTGCGGGCGCCAGCGGCAGAACAGGCGATAGCCCACGTTCAACAGCGGCCGGGCCCAGCGCCACGACAATGGCGCCGCCCAGATGCCCAGGCCTGCGGCTCGCCAGCTCCAGAGTGTGGCGTCCAGGCCGGTGACCCATGTTCCGTCGGCGAAGCGGGCGTGCAGCAACGACTCCATGTGTGCACGACTAAACCCCAGGGATGGGGCATCGAACGCCGGATCGCTGATGTCGACGAAACGAAGGCGATCGGGTGAGGCGCGAGCGCTCAGGACCTTGATCTCGTGAGCGCACAGGGGGCAGTCACCGTCGAAGTAGAGTGTCAGCGGCCAGTGGGTGTTCTCGTGCATCGATGAGCGTTCCGTAAGGGTATTGGCAAGCGGCGCCTGAAATCAGGGCAATGTTCTTCACGCTACATAGACACCACGTTCAGCCATTCACGCCATTTTTAACGCAGTTGCTGCCTTGCGGCGAGCTCAACGACACAGCATATCTTTCGGCTTGTTGCAGAATTGGGATCTCGCATAATGGAAGGACTGTTGGCGGGTGGATACGGAGGTCACGCGAACCGTGGCAGTCGCCGCGTGCGCCAATCGGTATGTTGCTTGCTCATCTGCGCCATCACTACGACGGCGCCGCCGCGTATTCGTCTGGCCCGCGCAACGCTGATCGTCGATGCGGAGCATCCGAACGATAGTCGCGAAGTGACGGCAATCTAACCGATCTGCCTAGTCATGCGACGCACGACCCAAGGCCCTGCCCATGTCTTGATCCCGGGCATGCCGCCAGTCGCGGTCGGCCTTGCTGTCGGTGCCGATGCGGCGCTGGAAATCGCTGGCTACGCTGGCCTGACATTGGCGAAAGCCGTCGTCCCAGCCGGTGGCGTACTGGCGATCCGCGAGGTAGGTGGGGACGTTCTTGCGAAATTCCCCCAGCGCCTGCGCCGCGTTGCGGCCACTGCTGCAGCCGTCCTCGAAGCCGTTGGCGAAGGGCGCGGGATAGCCTTCGGCCAACAGCCGCTCGCGTGTCGTCTGGCACGCGCTGAGCAGGGCGGCAGCCATTGCCAGAGCCAGCAGCAGGCTCGCCTGTTTGAACAGCTGGCGTCTGGCGCTCATTTCAGCGATCTCCGGTGACCATCGTGGCCTGGCTGCGCGTGATCCGGGACGCCGCAGGGCGATAGAGAATCCAGCGGTAACACAGCACGCAGATCATCCAATCGATCAGCAGGGTCCAGATGTTGTGGGAGAGGAAATGGGCGCCCTGCGCCATGCGGCCCAGGGAAAAGATCGCGCCCAATCCCAGCGCCACGGCAAGGGCGATTCGCGCAGTGCGTGGGCGGCGGTCGCGCCAGAAGAAGAACAGCGCGAGCAACGAGAAGCCGCTCGACGCGTGACCGCCCGGCCAGCACAGACCGGGTTTTTCGGTCTCGGCGCGTGGGCTGAGCAACGGCGTGTAGGTTTCCTGGCCGCCGAACTCCTTCAGGCTCCACGGACAATGCACTGCGGTGAGCACCTTGAGTGGCATCACCACCGCAGTCGTCAGGGCCATCGACAGCACCACGTAGCCCAAAGGCCGGCGCCATTGCCGCCACTTCGGGCTGCACAGACTGACGATGAATCCGGCCAGCGCCATTACGGCGAAGGCGATCACCGCCTGTTTGGCGCGGTCGTGCAGGATGTTTTCCAGCCAGTAACTTTGCCGTCCGATGAAGCCGCTGCCGGGTACGTAAAACAGTTGTGCAAGCGCAAAGTCCAGTGCCGGCGGATACAGCCACAGCATCACTGCCATGAGGGCGAGTGGCACACCCAGAGAGAAACGAAAGTCAAAAGGCCGGGACGCACGGGAAGGTATTTCGATAGCCATGAACGGCTCCGATCAGTGGGTAGACAATCAATGAGGACGGTAGGCACGAAGTCTCGCAAGCGTTGCTCAGCCAGAGGTTCTGCCTGCAGCGTGCTGTGCTGGCGACGATAGATTTCCGGCCTTCAGTGATGGGTGAAGAAGATGTGAAAAATGCGTTAGGTGGGCAGCATTCAGCAGGTGACTGCGACTGATGATCAATGCGCGGGAGATGCACACTTCGGGTTTTTTTCCAGCAAGCTTTTCCTCGCAAATCTTTCACGAAAGTTTGAGTTATTCGAGATTACAGTCCGCGCTGTCGATACCCGGCGCACTGCGCACGGCCCGCCTATCTGCCTGACAGTAGACTCGCATGTTCAAGATAAAACCTGTTCGTCCGGAATTAGTCACACTGGCTGCAAGCCTGTTTCTCTTGATTGCTTTCAACACACCGCTTTGGCAGCACCTGGCGTCCATTACGGGCGGCGAGGGCGCAGGTAAGCAACTGGCCTGGGCGTTTGGGGTGTTGCTGTTGTGCGTCTTCAACTTCGTGTTGACGATGCTGGCCTTTCCCAAACTGTTGAAACCGCTGCTGATGGTGTTGTTTCTGGTCAGCGCCTGTGTGGCGTATTTCATGGGGCAGTACGGAATCGTGGTCGACGCGGGCATGTTCCGCAATCTTGTCGAAACCAACGTGACCGAAGTGGAAGGCCTGCTGTCGCCCCTGCTGTGGGTCTACCTCTTTGGGCTGGGCGTGCTGCCGTGTGTGCTGTTGTGGAAGACACCTATTGCTTACCGCAAACCCCATCGCGAGCTGCTCAACAAAGTGCTCATCGGCACCGGCTGCGCCGGCATCGTTACCGGCGTTGCATTGCTGGACTATCAGGGGCTGTCGTCACTGTTGCGCAATCACCACGAGTTGCGCCTGATGGTGGTGCCCAGCAACTACATCGGCGCCTCGATTGGTTATGCCCGCGAGCAGGTGTCGACCGTCGAGCATCCTTTTGTGCCCTTGGGTGAGGATGCGGTGCGTGCGGTGAACGTGGGCAACCACCCCACCAAATCATTGACCGTACTGGTGGTGGGCGAAAGTGCCCGGGCCGATAACTTCGGCATCCTCGGCTATGGGCGCGATACCACACCGCAACTGGCCGCCGAGCAGGGTCTGGTGTCGTTCACCGACGTGCATTCCTGCGGCACCGAAACCGCCGTGTCGGTGCCCTGCATGTTTTCCAACATGGGCCGCAAGCAGTACAAACCAGCCGTCGCGAAAAATCAGGAAGGGTTGCTGGACGTGCTCAAGCGTGCCGGCCTGGACGTGGTGTGGTGGGATAACCAGTCCGGCTGCAAGGGCACCTGCGACCGGGTCACCCAGCTGGATGTCAGCCACGGCAAGGACCCGGCTCTGTGCGCAGACAGCGAGTGCAGGGACGAAATCCTGCTGCAGGGTTTGCAGGCCTTCATCGATCACCTTTCCAACGATACCGTGTTGGTCCTGCACCAGATGGGCAGTCACGGGCCTGAATATTTCAAGCGCTATCCGCAAGCCTTCGAGCACTTCACTCCGGTGTGCAAGAGCAACGCGCTGGACGCCTGCAGCCGGGAGAGTATCGTCAATGCCTACGACAATACCGTGCTGTACACCGATCACGTTCTGGCGCGGCTGATCGATACCCTGCGCAACAACCAGGACCGTGTGGCCACCGCCATGATCTATCTCTCCGATCACGGCGAGTCTCTTGGCGAGTACAACGTGTTCCTGCACGGCACGCCCTACATGTTGGCACCTGACCAGCAGAAACACGTCCCACTGCTGGTATGGTTCTCCGACAGTTATCAACGTGCGCTTACCGTCGACAGTCATTGTTTGCAGCGCACACGCAACGATCCGCTGAGTCAGGACAATCTCTTTCACTCGATGCTAGGCTTGTTGAATGTCCAGACGCGGGTCTACAACAGTGCGCTGGACATGTTTGCCGGCTGCAGAGGAGTGAGCGGCAATGCGCTGGTGGCCACGAAACAAATGCCGGTCCAGCGTTGAGTGGGTAGTTGTGTTTCGTACTCGTGCCTTACATAAAAAGAGAGTCCCATGCGCATACTGGTCATCGAAGATCATGCCGATATCCTCGCCAACGTCTCGGAATACTTCGTGCTCAAGGGGTGTGAAGTGACTGGCGCTCTGGATGGCGTGACCGGGCTTCACCTGGCGATGACCGGCAATTATGACGCCATCATTCTCGATGTGATGCTGCCCGGCATGGACGGCAACCAGGTCTGTCACAAGCTGCGCTCGGTCTCCCGGCGGCACACGCCGATTCTGATGCTGACTGCCCGTGACGAGCTGGAGGACCGGCTGACGGGATTTCGCGTCGGCGCCGACGACTACATCGTCAAGCCGTTCGCCTTGTCCGAGCTGTTTGCCCGCGTCGAGACAGTGAGTCGACGTTCGGCCGGGATGAGGAAAAACGTGCTCGAAGTCCATGACTTGAGCTTCGATCTGGATTCACTGGAGGTAAAGCGGGCGGGCAGGTTGCTCAAGCTCAACCCCACCACGCTTGTGCTGCTGGAGCTGTTGATGCGCAAGAGCCCCGCCATCGTGAAGCGCCGCGAGCTGGAACTGGCGCTGTGGGGTGAGGAAACGCCCGATTCGGACAGCCTGCGAACCGGCATCTATATGCTGCGCCGAACCATCGACAAATCGTTCGAGGTGCCGTTGCTGCATACCGTGCACAGCATGGGTTACAGGCTACAGGCACCGTCGGACGTGAGCCCAGCGACCTCCCAGCCCTGAGCTTGGGCATCGAGACAGGGCAATAACGCGCCTCAGGCCAGCTGCAGTGTCTTCAGGACCTGTGCGACTCGCTGGGTCGATGGCCCGTCCAGCCCCTTGAGCGGCAGCGGCAGGCAGTTCGCTGCGGCATGGCCGAGGACTTCGGCGGCCGTTGCGATGACTCTGAGGCTACCGTACTCGCGAAACAGGGCCCACAACGGTTCGAGCCGGGCCGATTCTTCAAGGCCCCGCTCGGCCTGCCCGGATCGGCTTGCCTCGACCAGTGCCCGTGCGGTTCGCGGAAACAGGCCGCCCATCACGGAGTACCACAACTCACACCCTGCATTCAGGCCGTTCACTGCGGCCGCATCGCCACTGACCCCGATGCTGACGTGACGGGGGATGACCGCCCGCAGGCTCGCGACCCTGGCTGACGCCTGTGCCGGGTCGGCCGGGACAGCCGGGATCTTGATCGACGCGATGTTGGGCAGGGCGGCGATGCGCCCGTGAAGCTCGTCGGTGAATTGGAAATGCGTGGTACCGGGGTTGTCGTAGACCACCAACGGCAGCGATACCCGGTGGGCGACCGTTTCATAGAGTTCGAACACTTCATCCGCACGAAGCGCCTGATAGCTCACCGGCGGCAGCAGCAGCGCCGACACCCCGGCAGCCTGGGCATCTTCGGCCAGCAGCAGCACGTCCCGCGTGGCGACCGCGCCGATGCCGACGATCACAGGCACGTGACCTGCCGCGGCGACGGCCAGTTGGGCGGCGAGGCGCCGCTCCTCGCGGTTGAGATAGGCGTAGCTGCCTGTCGATCCCAAGGCGCCGATGGAACCGACCTTGACCGACACCAGGTTTTCGATCAAGCCGACGAAGGCGTTTTCGTCCACCTTGCCATCGCGCAGCGGGGTCAATGGGAACGCGCTGAGACCTGTGAACATGCAAGAGCTCCTCGGTATTGAAAGTGGCGGCTGGGGATACTTCAAAGCGTGACGGTACTATAAGGTATCCAAACCGATAACCTGCCGCCTTGGAATGGAGTCCTTCAATGTCATTCGATATTCACCTTCTACTGCTGGTGTTCGTGACCTACATCGTTGGCGCCGCCAGCCCCGGCCCCAGCAACATGCGGATCATGAGCGTGGCGATGCATCAGGGCAGACGGCCGGCGCTGATGCTGGCAGCGGGTGTCATCAGCGGTTCGTTCTTCTGGGGATCCATGGCCGCGACAGGGGTTTCCGCCGTTATCATTCAATACGCCGAGGCGCTCATCGTCTTGAAGGTGATAGGGGGCGCCTATCTGCTCTTTCTTGCCAGCAAGGCCTGCCGCTCGGCGCTGACCTCCAACGAACGCTTTGCCAACGAGTTGTCATCGGCGTCCAAGGCATCCGGATGGAAGCTCTATCAGCGTGGCCTGTTGATGCACCTCACCAACCCGAAGGCGATCCTGAGCTGGATCGCGACGATGACCCTCGGTCTGGGGCCAGGGGCTACCACTTCGACGGTCGCCATCATCCTGGCCGGTTGCGCCGTGCTCAGCGTGACCATCTTCGGCGGCTACGCGGTGGTGTTTTCCACAGCGCCGATGGTGCGCGCCTATCAAAAGGCGCGCCGCTGGATCGAGGGCGCCTTGGCTATGGTGTTTGCCGGAGCAGGCTTGAAGCTTCTGTTTGGCAGAGCGTGAGGTGGTGGTGGGTGTGGCGTGTTATATGGCGCTGGCCTGATGGAACGCACACGCCGTGACGCGGCTTGCACCGCTGCTACAGGAGCGTGGTGGCAGCGCTATCGGAGTACCGGCAATCGCACGGTAAACACGGTGTGCAGATCGCTGGAAGTAACCTGCAACTGTCCGCCATGGGATTCTGCGATCTGCGAGCAGATGTAGAGACCCAAACCCAGTCCTTCGTTTTGCCGGTCGTTGTCGGCGCGGGTGAACGGCTTGAACAGCAGATCCATCCGGTCGGGATGGATGGGCAGGCCTTCGTTGCAAAACGACAGCACCAGGCTGTCCTGCTCGATGCGTCCATCGATGCTGATCGGTCCGCCGGGTGCGCCGTGGTGTACGGCGTTCGACAGCAGGTTGGAGACCAGCTGGCTGATGCGTCCGAAATCGCACTGAACGGGTTTGGCATCGGTGTAGTGATAGCTGACATCGGCCAGCGGGTGGGCATGGCGGATTTCGGCGATGACCGGGATCAACGCTTCGAACAGGTTGTCGACGCGGTTCAGGTTGATCACGAAGCGGCTGCCTAGGCGGCAGCGGGTGAAGTCCAGCACGTCGTCGATCAACGCCGACATGCGCTTGGCGCTGCTCTGGATCGCGGCCACGAGGGTCTTGGAGCGCTTGTCGGTGACCTGCCGGTCCAGCAGATCGGCACTCATCCGCACGGCGCTGATCGGCGTGCGCAGGTCGTGCCCCAGTACAGCCACGAATTGCTCGCGCAAGCGCCCGGTTTCTTCGGATGCCCCCAGTTCGGATTGGCTGTCGTGCAGCCGCGCGTGAAGTTCCAGATGGCTGGCCAGCAGTTGTGCGAACAGTTCGAGGGTGTCGATCACGCTGGCATTTTCGACCGCGACCGGTTCCGGGTCCAGTCCGCAGAGGGTCCCTACGAACACGCCTGCTGAGGTGATGATGGGCACCGAGATATGGCTTTTGAATGTTTCCAGGCCTGGTTGGGTTTCCGGCTCGTAGCGTCCGTCGGCCAGAACGTGCATGCCTTCGCCGTAGGCAAGCGACTGGCGACGCTGGCGGACTTCGTTGCACAACGTCTGTGCAAGTGGCCGCTGATCGCCCGGGCGTATGTCCAAGTGGGCCGAGTCGTCCACCGCGTAGGCGACCCAGCGCGTGGCGGTGACCCTGGCCACTGCCGCAAATCTCAGACCGGTCGCCTCTTTGACCAGGCGCAGAATGACGGGGATGACGGTCATTTCGGCAGGTGGCGGGAGCGAACCCTCGTAATCGGCGTTGGACATGCGCGGACCCATTTTCGTTGAAGCGGGCGATTATACATAGGTTGCCCTTGAATGGCTGTACAGGCATACAGCTGGCCTGTTCTCGCGCTTGCTTACATTTGCCCAGAGCCCTCTAGCTCAAGTGTTTGCGCCACAGGCCGATGACTGAAGGCATCAACCCCTGATCGCAATGGAATCCTGCATGATCATTCGACGCCTGAACCTCGCCCCCCGCGCTATTGCATTCTTCTCGGCCATTGTCGTGGTCGTCATCCTTCTTGGAAGTCTCTCCATCGTCCAGATGGACAAGCTGTACCAGGCCGAGCAGGATGTGGAAACGAACTGGATGTTGGGTATCCGCGACGCGGGCCAGATGAACAGTGGGCTCTTGAGGTTGCGGCTCGAAAGCATGCGCGGCGCCACCACCACCGATTCCGCGCTTCGTGAACAGACGATCGCTGCGTTTCCCGGCTATCGCCGTGCTTTTCAGGAAACCATCAAGCACTACGAAAGCACCGTTGCCAGCGACGATGACCGCAAACTTTACGACTCCATACGTTCCGATGCGGCTGCGTATGACCAACTGCTGGGCCAGCTCGAACCCATGCTGCGCGCTGCCGACACCACGGCGGCAACCGGCCTGATCAACACGGCCATTCGCCCGCTGACCAACACCCTGGAAGGCAAGGTCAACGAGCTCATGGCGCTGAACGACCGCGGTGCCACCGACGCCGGGGATGCGGCGCTCGCGACCTTCGAGTCGGGCCGTGCCTGGGTCATTGGGCTGATGGCTGCGGCCGTGCTGGCAACCATCCTGCTTGCGGCGCTGTTGATCCGCAGCATCACCCAGCCCATCCAGGAAGCCGTGCAGATCGCCCAGCGCATCGCGCGCAAGGACCTGACCGAACAGATCGTCGTGGTTGGCCAGGACGAAGCCGCCAGCATGCTCACGGCGTTGGCACGGATGCAGGCCAACCTGCGGCAGACGATCGCGCACATTTCCGACAGCTCGAGCCAACTGGCCGCCGCCTCGGAAGAGATGAGCGCGGTGACCGAGGAATCCAGCCGGGGGCTGGTGCGCCAGAACGATGAGGTCAATCAGGCGGCCAGTGCGGTCACCCAGATGAGCTCGGCGGTCGACGAGGTGGCGCGTAACGCGGCCGAAGCCGCCGACGCCTCGGCCACCACCCAATCGCTGGCGAGGGATGGTCTGGGCAAGGTCGAACAGACCCTGACCGCTATCCAGGCGCTGGCGACCAACGTGGGCAGCACCAGCACTCAGGTCAAGCAGCTGTCGGCTCGGGCGCGTGAGATCAACACGGTGGTCGAGGTGATCCGCGCCATTGCCGAACAAACCAACCTGCTCGCACTGAACGCTGCCATCGAAGCGGCTCGCGCTGGTGAACAGGGCCGTGGCTTTGCCGTGGTTGCCGATGAAGTGCGCGCTCTTGCGCACCGTACGCAACAGTCGACTCAGGAGATCGAGAAGATGATCGGCTCGATGCAGACCGATTCGGTGCAGGCCGTCCAGGCCATGGAGCAGAGCCAGCAGATGGCCAGCGATTCGTCGGCCGTGGCGCAGCACGCCAGTACCTCGCTCAGCCAGATCTCCGAATCGATCAACCTGATCAGCGAACGCAACACCGTGATCGCGACCGCCGCCGAAGAGCAGGCTCAGGTAGCGCGGGAGATCGACCGCAACATCACCAGCATTCGCGATCTTTCGATGCAGAGTGCTGCGGGTGCCACCCAGACGGCGACCGCCAGTGGCGAAGTGTCGCGACTGGCGGTCGGTCTGACGGCATTGGTGGGTGAGTTCGCCATCTGACCTGAGCCAGGCGGCGTGGCACCGAGCTCAGCGGTTGTTGCGCAGGATCGAGAAGTTCAGCGCGGCCGCCACGCACAGCCAGGCCAGGTAGGGGAACAGAATCAGCCCGGTGATCAGGTCCAGGCGGATGGCCAGAACCACCATGGCGGCGGTCACCAGCCACAGCAATACGATGATCACCAGGCCGGCCAGCAGGCGGTGGGCGCCGAAGAACACCGGTGTCCACAGGGTGTTGAGGGCGATCTGCGCGGCCCAGAGTGCCAGGACCGTCTCGCTGCCGATCAGTTGGGTCAGGCGGTAGCCGGCCCAGGCCAGCAGCAGGTAGATGACCGTCCAGGCTACGGGGAATGCCCAGTTCGGCGGGGTGAAACGAGGCTTGACCAACGAGGCGTACCACTGGCCGGGTTTGAAGATGATGCCGGTGCTGGCCGCAGCGGCGCAGGCCAGCAGGAAGATGAAGAAAACCATGATGAGTCCCTGTTCAATGACAAAAGTGCGGTGGCGAAAGGTCGCTCTCAAGCTGACGCCTGAATCAGGAAAAAGTTTGCGCCGGTACCGATGCGTTCAGTCCTGCAACCCCTTCACCAACGTGGCGAACGCATCGGCGGCGACGCTGCGATAGCCGTTCTTGCGCCGTAGCAAGGCCGCCGTGCGCCTGGGCAGCATCGGTCTGGTACGAAGCTCGTAGAGGTCATGCTGCTCGCGCACGATGGCATCGGGCAGGATGGTCACCATGCGCCCCTGCTTGATCACCTTGAGCAATATGGCGATCGAATTGGCTTCCAGAGCAATGTTGGGCGTGAAGCGCTGTTTGCGGCACCAGGCATCCACCGAGATACGCGTGGCGAAGGCCGGGGCCAACAGGGCGAAGCGCAGCGTCTGCAGATCGGCCAGGGTCAGCACCTTGTTCTGCTGACCGGGGTCCAGCGCCGAGCCTGCCGTGACCAGGCACAGCTTCTCCTCGAACAGGGGCTGCGCATCGATATCGGCGCCATGCTCGCCGGTGAAGCCGATGGCCACATCCAGCAGATCGCGGGCCAGGGCGTCGAGTATCTGTTCCAGCGACATTTCCGTAAGGCTGATCGCAACCCCTGGGTACCGTGCCGAGAAGCGGTCGATCAGCGGCGCTACCAGGTATTCGCTGAAGGTCGGCGTGACGCCCAGGCGCAATTGGCCGCGCGACAGGTCGCTGACGTCCATCACCGCGCGCCGACCCGCCTCCAGCTCTCGCAGCGAGCGCCGCGCATGTTCCAGGTACACGCGACCGGCATCGGTGGGGACGATGCTGCGGCCACTGCGGTCGAACAAGGGCACGCCCATGCTCGATTCCAGTTGCTTTATCTGTTGCGACAACGCAGGTTGGGACACATGCAGCGCCTCGGCGGCGCGGGTGAAATTACCGTGATCGGCAACGGCCAGCAGGTAGCGGATATGACGTAGCAGCACGGATTCACCATAAGTTGGAATTATGGAAATGATCTGAAATGAGTCTTGGCCATTATGGTGGGTTTTGTTGATTCTGTGCCTCCAAGCGTTACACCTGACCTTGCGTTCCCATCCGGAGAATCGACCATGTCCCAGAGCAACGTTTCCAAGGCTCCACGCCAGACCCTGACCGAGCGCGTCCTGCAGGCCAAGACCGCGAACAACCTGACCTGGGCGGGCCTGGCCGAAGGCACCGGATTGAGCACGGTGTATGTAACCGCCGCGCTGTTGGGCCAGCATCCACTGCCTCAGGCAGTGGCCGAAGTGGTGGCCGAACGCCTGGGGCTGGACGCCGAGGCGGTGGTCGAGTTGCAGACCATACCCCTGCGCGGCAATGCCGAAGACGTGTCGAACGATCCGACCATCTATCGCTTCCACGAAATGGTCCAGGTCTATGGCACGACCCTGAAGGCGCTGGTGCACGAGCAATTCGGCGATGGCATCATCAGCGCGATCAATTTCAAGCTCGACATCAAGAAGGTCGAAGATCCAGAAGGCGGATCCCGCGCCGTGATCACCCTGGACGGCAAATTCCTGCCCTACAAACCTTTCTAGGAGCATCGACTCTAGGAGCATCGACATGAGCGAAGAGAAACGCCTGCCATTGCCGCCGTTCACCCTCGAAACCGCGATCCAGAAAGTGCGTGGCGCCGAGGATGGCTGGAACTCCCGTGATGCCGCCAAGGTGGCGCTGGCGTATACCCAGGACACTTACTGGCGTAACCGCAGCGAGTTCATCGAAGGACGCGCCCAGGCCCAGGCGTTTCTCGAACGCAAATGGCGCAAAGAGCTGGACTATCGCCTGATCAAGGAGTTGTGGGCCTTCGCCGACAACCGCATCGCCGTGCGTTACGCCTATGAGTGGCACGACGATTCGGGCAACTGGTTTCGTTCATACGGCAACGAGAACTGGGAGTTTGCCGCCAACGGGCTCATGCAACGGCGCTTCGCCTGCATCAACGACCTGCCCATTGCCGAGTCCGAGCGCAAATACCACTGGCCCCTGGGCCGCCGCCCCGACGATCACCCAGGCTTGAGTGATCTGGGGCTTTGACGAGGCGTTTTCTGCAACAGTAACGAGGGCAGGCAAGCCACCTGGCCCGGGCGTGACTCAGAGACCGACGTCGGGCAGGGTGGGGCGGTTGGCCAAGGCCTTGGCCATGATGCGCTCGACGAACAGGCGGTCTTCCTCCGGCAGGGCCAGGCGCGGCGGGCGGGTCAGAGCGCTGCCGCGACCCATGATGGCTTCGCACAGTTTGATGCATTGCACCAGGTCCGCACGGGCGTCCAAGTGCAGGATCGGCATCAGCCACTGGTAGATTTCCATGGCCTCGGCGAAGCGTCCGGCCTTGGCCAGGCGGAAGATGGTTTCGCCTTCCTGCGGGAAGACGTTGGACATGCCCGACACCCAGCCTTCGGCGCCCACTGCGATGCTCTCCAGGACGACGTCATCGAGCCCGGCGAACAGCACGAAACGGTCGCCTACCTCGTTGCGCACGTCGATGAAGCGTCGGGTATCGCCAGACGAGTCCTTGAAGCACACCACGTTGTCGCAGTCGGCCAGAGAGATGAGGATCTCGGCAGTGACGTCGTTCTTGTAGATCGGCGGGTTGTTGTAGACCATCAGCGGCGCGTCGGCATGCCTGGCCACGTAGCGAAAGTGCTCGGCGGTTTCGAAGGGTTTCGAGCCGTACACCAGCGCTGGCATCAACATGACGCCATCGACTCCGGCCTTGCGCACGGCGTTGGCCGTTTTCGCGGCAGCGACGCTGGTGAACTCGGCCACGCCGCAGATGACCGGTACTCGGCCACCGGAGGCGTCCACGGCCACCTCTGTAACCGCGATCTTTTCCTCGGCGGTCAGCGAGGTGTTTTCGCCCACCGAACCACAGACCACCAACCCGGACACGCCGTCGCGGATCACGTTGGAAATCACCTGGTGGGTCTTCTCCAGGTTGATGGAAAAGTCATCGTTGAATTGAGTGGTGACGGCCGGGAATACGCCACTCCAGTTAATGCGCTTACTCATTAGAATGTCTCCAGGGATTAAGTATTTCGTATACGGTTTAAGTGAGCGGTATTGATGAAGCCGGTTGTTGCAAGTCAGCTATCGCCTGCTTGAGGCTATTTGACCGACTTCAAGAACGCAGCCGTTTCCGGCTGCAGGGGATTGCCAATGACCTGATCCGGGCTGCCGATCTCATGCACCAGGCCGTTGCGAAAGAAAGCGACACGATCGGATACATCACGGGCAAACCGAATCTCGTGGGTCACCAGCACCATGGTCATGCCGTCTTCGGCCAGCATGCGCATGGTGTCGAGCACTTCGCCGACCAACTGCGGATCGAGCGCCGAGGTGGCCTCGTCGAACAGCATGTAGTCCGGCGACATGGCCAGCGCCCGGGCAATCGCCATGCGCTGCTGCTGGCCACCCGACAGCTTGCCGGGAAAGGTGTTGAACTTGTCGCCCAGGCCAACATGGGTCAACTGCTGGACGGCCAGCGCCTCGGCCTGCTCTCGACTCTTGCCCAGCACCTTGCGCGGCGCCAGCATCACGTTCTCCAGCACCGTCAGGTGGGGAAACGCATTCCACTGCTGAAAGACGATGCCAATGCGTTGGCGCAGCCGGTTGAGATCGGTGCTGCGCTCATGAACCTCGACGCCATCGACCCGAATGCTGCCTTTCTGGATCGGTTCAAGGCCATTGATGCACATCAGCAGGGTGGACTTGCCCGAACCCGAGCCACCGATGATCGACACCACCTCACCCTTGCTCACCGTCAGGCTGACGCCCTTGATGACCTCCAGTTCGCCGAAGGATTTGTGTACGTTGTCGATCTCAATCATTTTCCTGCCACCTTCTTTCCAGACGAGCGCCCAGGCGTGCGACTACCAGGCTCATGACGTAATAGATGAGGCCGGCGATGCACAGCACCAGCAGCGGCTCCTGTATGCGCGTGACGATGGTCTGCGATGCGCGCAGCAGTTCGACGATGCCGATCCACATCACCAGTGCGGTGTCCTTCATGACCCCGAGCACCAGGTTGAGCCAGCCGGGGAAGGCCACTCGGGTGGCCATCGGCAGGACGATGTAGCGCAGGTCCTGCCAGTAGCTCAGGCCCAGCGAGCGGCTGGCGCGGCGCACCGACGGCGACACGGCCAGCACGCCACTGCGTACGATCTCGGTGAAGTACGCTGCGGCGTACACCCCCAGCACCAGGCAGCCGACGCTGAAGGCGCTGATGTTCAGCCCGGCAATGCTTTTGAACGAATTGAGCAGGACGAACTGAATCAGCAGCGGCACGCTGCGGAACACGTCCAGCACCCAGGCCAGCGGCAGGCTGGCACGCGGCAGCAAAGCCCTTAGCAGGCCACACAGCAAACCGACGAACGAACCCAACAGGATTGCCCAGAACGTCAGTTGCAGGGTGATCCAGGCGCCGTCGAGCATGTACATCAGGTCTGTCGCGGTGAGGCTGGTAGAGAACATGCGCCGCTCCTCAGTAGCGAAACAGGCGCCAGCTCAACAGTCGGGCGAGGCCGACGATCAGCTTGGCGATCAGGTAATAGAGCACCGCGGCCATGGCGAAATATTCGAAGGTGCGGAAGGTCTTGACGTTGTAGTCCTGGGTGACGCCAGTGAGGTCGTCGTTGAGACCGACCACAACACCCAGCGAGGTCATCAGAACCGCCCAGACCATCTGATTGCTGAGCGGGTAGAACACCACGCGCAGCAATTGCGGCACGATGATCATCCGGTATGCCTGGAACGCGCTCATGCCCAGCGACCGTGCAGCGCGCATCTGCGTCTCGGGCACCGCCTTGAGGCCGCCGCGAAAGTTTTCCGCCAGGTAGCCGGCGTTGTTGAAGGTGATACCGGCCAGCAGGGCCAGCCACGAGCTGACGTGCAGGCCCATCGAGCCCAGGCCGAAGTAAAGGATGTAGATCTGGAACAGCGATGGGGTATTGCGTGCGATCGACACCCAGCCGTCGCCGAAGCCGCGCAGCACCGGGTGGGTGCCGGCGCGCATTACCGTCAAGAGCAAGGCGATGAGCACACCGAAGACCATCGACAGCGCCGCGGTTTCGAATGTCACCCAGGCGCCCTGCAACATGTCGGGCAAGGCGCGCCACGCAGCCCGCCACTGAAAGGTGTAATCAAACATGGTCTGCAGGCTCCGCGGGAGAAAAGGGCGACAGCCAGGCCGGTGGTCGACCGCTGCGGGTACCGCTGCACGCGCTGTCGACACACGCGCCCAGGCTGTCGAAGTGAACCCGTCGCCCGACCAGACCCGGTGCGTAATGGGCGTACTTGCCCGAGTTGGTCATCAGGCTGCGGCAGTCCACGGGAACTACCGGTTCACCGAGCATGCACCAGCAGGTGTCGGTGATCAGCGTCGCACCGAACGCTTCGAGCGCGGCCAGGTGACCTGCCGCGCGGGCCTGTTCCAGCACCGCTCGGCCGCAGGTGATGGCCAGCACGACATCCGGGTGCTTGCGCCGGCCTTGGCAGAGGGCGGCCAGGCGGGCGAATTCGCTCAGGGAGAAATGTGGATTGCCCAGAGAGATCATCCGCACCTGGGTGTCCCGAGCGGTATTGAGTGCCTTCCAGCTCGCGAGGAGATCCTGTGGCGTGATCGACACGCAGGGCAGTGCCTCCGATAACCCGCTCGAGAGGTCCGGGTCCAGGGCTTCGGGGGTGATCCCGGCGATGTGGAACATCGGTGCGGCGCTGGTGGTGGCGAAGGCGGCGCCGAACGCTTTCAGGTCATCCAGGTCAGGATGCTGCTGGTGCAGACCGCTGATCCACGGAATACGGCTGCCGCACAGGCCGCCGATGTGATAGCCGAGCAACGGGTAGACGCTGTCATCGGCTCCAGCCAGGGGCGGCACCTGAATCTGCAGTTGCGGCCGGCGCCGCCCCGGGAGGTGGCAGCCGATCAACGGCGCGCGGCCGGTCAGGGCGATACAGATATCGAGGTAGTCGGGGTATTTCAAGGTACGTGCGCCGAGCACGCTGTTGGCGTACACCACGGCGTTGGACTCGGCCCACACCACCTGCTCGCCAAGGCCCGGCGCGCTGTCGAGCAGATAGGGAGCGCAGGTGAAGCTCAGTCGCGCGCCCATGGCCATGTACGCATCGCCCAGCGCGCTCGCGGGCTCGCCAAGGGCCGGGTCGATCCCCAGTTCGCGCCAGCGCCGCTGGTCCACCGAGATGGCGTTCAACGTGGTGGGTACCTGCACCCGGGCACCCCATTGCACCAACCGTTCGGCGAAACGCAGGCTGGCGGGACCGGTGTAGATGCACCCATCGATATGCGCCTGGGTAATGTCGATCAGTTCCCGAGCGCCCTGCAGGCGCGCCATGCGCAGGACGATCTGCATCGCCACCTGGGCTGCCTTGCCGTGGGCGCCGTCGAGCAGTTCCCGGTCGCGGCGGCTTAGTTCGATGGCGCCGTCGGCCGTATCGTTTTCGTTTTCGTTTTCGCTTTCGGCTTCGCGAGGCAGCCAAGCGTCATCTTGCGCTTGGCTGTAGAGGCTCAACGATGCGCCGTCGACTCGCGCCCATGGCTGACCGCGCAGCGTGTCGAAGGCGGGTTGTCCCACGCACAGCACGGGCAGGGAGCGGCCGAAGAAGTGCTGCGCCACCAGCACTCCCAAGGTCAGAATCTCATCGGGTTCAGCCAGCACCAACGCTGCCGGCGCGTGGGCGTTGCTGATCAGCTCCATCATGACGCTGCTGCCGGTGCAGGAACCACGACTGCCCGGAATCGCCAGAACCCGGCCCGCGACGCTCTGGCCACTGAGCGGATGGTGCCGATCGATGACCTCGCCGCTGGAGGGGTCGACCCCGCCCCAGAAGCTCAGGCCGGTGTCGGCGAACAGCAGGGCGCCCTGCGCGCTGCCATCGATCAGGCAGCGGCCACTGACGATGCCGGGCATGGTCTTCATCTCAGTAGTAGACGTTGGGTACGGTGAGTGGGGTGGGCGCGATCTCGGTACCGACCCATTTCACGAACAACTCGTTGTAGCGGCCGCTGCGCACTTGCTGGTTGACGAACAGGTTGAGGTAGTTGAGCAGCCCGTACTCGGTGCGCTTGGCGCCCAGGGACACGTAATCGATCACGTACGGTGCGTTGCCGGCGACCTTGAGGTTCTTGTATTTACCCGACTTCAGGGTTGCGGCAGCCACAGTGTTGGTGACAACGGTGGCCTGGATGTGGCCTTGGGCGACGGCCAGGATGGTGTCGTTCTGCGACTGGTAGGCCCGGAAGCTGCCGTTGCCCCAGCTTTTCACATCCTTCTCCAGGGCGATGGCCTCATAGGTGCCGCTGGTGTTGCCCAGCGCCTTGCCTTTGAGGTCTTCGAAGCTGTTGATGCCGGTGTCGTCGCGGGTCAGCACCACCATCTGGAACGCGAAGTAGGGCACGCTGAGACCGACTGTCTTGGCACGCTCAAGGGTGTCCGAAGTGGAAGCGACGATAACGTCGGCACGTCCCGAGACCAATGCAGGAATCCGATCCGGGAAGGGCGTTTCGACGACTTCGGCATCCACGCCCAGTACCTTCGCCAGGTCATTGCAGTAGTCGACGTCGAACCCTGCAGGTTTGTTGGCACTGTCGCGGAAACCCATGGGCGGGAAGTCCAGAGTCACCGCGCAGCGCAGTTTGCCGGAGCCGATGATGTCGTCCAGTTTGTCGGCCTGGGCGTTTGCCATGAAAGCGGTACTGAGCGCGGCGGCAAAGGCGACGGCAAAAGCAGATTTTTTCATGGAAGCCTCGATGTTTAAGTGATCGCTGAGATTTATGGAATTTCGTATACGATATTTCAAATGCAACAGGCGTGCCCATTTCGGATACAGTCCCGCTGAAGCCGCGACAGTGCTCGTTCAGCGGCGAATCACGCTTTTGTGCAGGTGCAGTTACGAGGTGTTAACAAGAGAGAGGTGTTACATAAGGGAGCTTCGCAAGGCCGCACTGCCCGCTAACGGAACATCAGCGGTGGCTGTCGCGATACAGACTCGGGGACAGGTGGGTCAGGGCGCGGAACTGTCGGCTGAAGGCACTGTGGTCGGTGTAGCCGCAGCGCAGGGCGATGTCGGTGATCGGCAGGTCCTCATCGCGCAGCAGACGCGAGGCTTCTTCCAGACGCGCCTTGTGAATGAGCTGGCGCGGCGTGAGCTGGAAGATCCGTTTGCAGTGACGCTCAAGCTGTGCGACCGACAGCCCGGCGATCGCGGTCAGCTCCGCGAGGCTGATCGGACGGTGGTAGTGGGCACGGATGTGCGCATCGACCGCCGCCACTTTCTGGAACGCCGGATGGTTGGATTGCGGCAGTTGCAGGTCGCGGGAGATGCCCGCCAGGCCAACGATCCGGCCCTGCTCATTGTGCAGGGCGATCTTGTGGGTCAGGCACCACACCGGCTGGTTGCCGAAATAGAGGTGCAATTCCAATTGGTTGGCCAGCGCGCGGCCACTGCCCAGCACCTTGCGGTCCTGTTCGGTGTAGAGCGACCCGAAGCGTGCCGGGAACACCTGCTCCGCAGTCAACCCCAGCAGTTGCTGGCCGGTCCTGAAGCCGCAACGCTGCACCAGGGTCGTGTTGACGAAGGCGTAGCGGGCGGCGTCGTCCTTGATGAAGAACACCACATCGGCTAACGCATCGAGCAGTGGCGCCAACGGTTGCAGGCTGACCAGCAGGTCGGGCAGGTGGCAGGGACTGGCAGGAACGAGGGCGGCGAGCATGGCGTCAGGCTCCGGAAAGGACGCCCGGAGCATAGTGCCCCCGGCCCGCTGCGCAAAGTGCTGGCGATGGGATCAAGTAGGCGGGTGGTCGTCGATGCAGAGCAAGGTCGCGATCCGGGCCGGGCTGAAGGGTGGGCGGGGTGTGGACGGCTGCCAGCCGAACAGCTGCGCGGTGGCAGCACCACACACCCGGCCCTGGCAGGCGCCCATTCCGCAGCGGGTGGCCAGCTTGGCCTCGCGCCAGGAACCATGCGGTTGAACGACCGCGTAGGTCACGTCTTCACAGCGGCAGACCAGTGTGTCCGGTTCGCACAGGGTGGCGAGCGCCGGCCTCAGGGTAAATGCACGGTTCAGCACGGCGGCGAAGCCCTGCCAATGGCTGCGCTGCGACCAAAGCCGTGCGGCTGCGGCTTGATCGCCCACCGCAGCATGCCCAGCGATGCTACCTTCGACCGAAGCCAGCTCGCTGCCGCCGAAACCGGTGCATTCGCCGGCGGCGAAGTGATCGGCCAGGCTAGTCGCCTGCCAGTCATCGACGGCAATAGCACCGGCCTGCAACGCACAGCCCAGGGCCTCCCCCAACTGCGTGTTGGGCACCAGGCCGAAGCCACAGGCCAGTCGCTCACACGGTATTTCCACGGTTCGCCCCCGTTGCATCAGGCGCACGCCTTCGAGCCGTTCGCTGCCGAGCGCGGCCAGTACGTAGCTGTCGCTGCGATACACCGCTGAGCCGAGTTGCAGCGCTTGCAGTGCCTTGTGCGGCCAGCGTGGCAACTGCGCTGCGAAGCGCGCGACAGCGCCGGTGCTGGCCTGCTCGGCGATGCGGATCACCCGAGCGCCCTGCTTTTGCGCGGTGTGGGCGCTGGCCAGCAGCAACGGACCGCTGCCCGCGACGACCACACGCTCGCCCGCGATGGGCAGGCCGCCCTTGACCAGAGCCTGCAAACCTCCCGCGCCGGTCACGCCGGGCAGCGTCCAGCCGGGGAAAGGCAGCAACAGCTCACGGGCGCCGGCACACAGGATCAGCTTGGCATAGTCGATGATCCAGCCGCGCTCCTCGTTCTCCACCAGCAAGCGGTAGGGCGCGGGCCGGGCAATCACTCGGGTGGCGGTATGGACCTGCACATTGCCATATCCCTGCAAGCGCTCACGCAGTCGAATCACCTGAGTCGGCAGCGCGGCGTGGGGCCCGTCGCGCCAGATTTGCCCACCGGGGGCCGGATTGTCGTCGAGCAGCACGATGCGAGCCCCGCTGGGCGCCGCTGCCAGTGCCGCATGGAGGCCTGCGGGGCCAGCACCGATGATCAGGACCTCGGCGTGTTCGTTCATCATGAGGTGTGCACCTGCATGCCGTCGCGGCAGTGCGTCTGGCACGCCAGACGCCGAGAACCGTCGATGGTGACCCGGCACTCCTGGCAGATGCCCATGCCGCACAGGGGCGCACGCCGCTGGCCGCCGACCGAGGTCCGCGTGCAGCCGTCACCGGCGATCGCCAGCGCGGCTGCGACACTGGTGCCTGCAGCCACACGCAGTGTGCGGCCATTCACGGTCAATTCAGGCATGGGCACGTGCTCCGAGAAAACGCTGTGGCAGGTACGGTGCTGCGGCCAGCGGCAGCGATTCGTCGAACAGTTGCGCCACCAGCAGGTCGGCGGTCGCCGGCGCGGTTGTCACCCCCAAGCCTTCATGACCCACCGCCAGCCACAGGCCCGGACGCTGTGGATGCTCACCCACCAAGGGCAAGCCGTCCGGGCTGGCCGCGCGGAAACCGGTCCAGGCACGAATCACGTTCATGTCGTTCAGGGCAGGCACGTACTCGGCCGCGCGCCTGAGCATTTTAGCGAGCATCCAGCCTTCGACGTCAGGCTCGGTGGTGCCGAATTGTCGCGAAGCACCGATGAACAATTGCCCGGTCGGGCGCGGCTGGATGTTGCAGGCCGTAGAAGGGCCGCTGGCGGTGTGGGCGCTGGTGACGTAGCCCAGCTCCACCAGCGTGTGGGTAATCTGCGCAGGGTAGCGGTCGGTGATCGCCAGATGACCTTTCTTGGCCTGGACGGGCAACTCGGGGCACAGCTCGGTGGCTTGGATGCCATTGGCCAACAGCACCAGATCGGCGCTCAGCCATTGACCGTCGGCCAGGCGCACACGGTGGCCGTCCACCTCGATGACCGTGGCGCGTTGCTGGCGGATCAAGGGATGGTCGAGCATCCACTGCGCGGTCGCCGGTGCATACACGATACCGTCGCCCTTGATCAACAGACCGCCTTCCAGGCCCTCGCGCAACAGCGGCTCACGCGCGCGCAGGGCGGTCGCACCAAGGATTTCGCACGCCTCGCCATGCTCGCGCAGCACCTTGAACTTGTGCTCGGCAACGACCATTTCCTCATCGTTCGCAGCCAGCCAGAGGGTGCCGTTGCTGCGGTACGCACAGCCCTGCGGCAGCGCAGAGGCCATCTCGCGCCAGCGCTTGAGCGAGTATTGGCTCAGCGCCAGTTCGGCGGCGTTGTCGTCGAGCACCAGCAGGTGGCCCATGCCGGCCGCCGTGGCGCCGGGCTGGCCGGCGTCCAGCACCTGAACGTTCAGGCCGCGTTTGGCGAGCGCCTGGGCGCAGGCGGCGCCGACGATGCCCGCGCCGATCACGATGGCGTCCGCCACGGCCTGGGTGCTCACAGGCGAATGCCCCAGGCGAAAGGGTCGTTACCGTGCAAGATCAGCGTGGCTTCGGCACTCACATACGCCTGCCCACGAATGGTCGGCACCACCCGCCCATCGGCGCTCGGCTCCAGCGGCTCGTAGGACCCTTCGAACGTGCTGCCGATGACACTGGCCTGACGCCAGATCTGGCCAGGCTGCAGCTTGCCGTCGGCCGCCAGGCACGCCAGTTTGGCACTGGTCCCCGTGCCACAGGGCGAGCGATCGTAGGCCTTGCCGGGGCACAGCACGAAGTTGCGGCTGTCGGCGTCATCGTCTTCGGCGAACAATTCGATATGGTCGATCGGGCCGCCGTCTTCACCGCGTATGCCTTGATCCTCAAGTGCCTGCTGCACGGCGACGGTGTAGGCAGTCAGGGCTTCGAGGTTGTCCCCGGCAACCGCCAGCCCATGCTCGGCCACCAGAAAGAACCAGTTGCCACCCCAGGCGATGTCGCCGATCACCGCGCCGATACCCGGCACCTGCAGCGCTACGTCCTTGCGGTAGCGATAGGCGGGCACGTTGCGCACGCTGACCGAACCGTCCTCATGCAATGTCGCCTGGACGGTACCCACTGGGGTTTCGACGGCATGCACGCCCGGGCCGATCCGGCCCAGATGCGCCAGCGAGGCGATCAGCCCGATGGTGCCGTGGCCGCACATGCCTAAATAGCCGGTGTTGTTGAAGAAGATCACCCCTGCGCAGGCGTTGGGGTCCACTGGTGTGCACAACAGCGCACCTACCAGCACATCGCTGCCGCGCGGCTCCAGCACGCAGGCGGCCCGCCAGGCATCGTGCCTTTGGGCCAGCAGTTGCCTGCGCTCGGCCATGGTGCCCGTGCCGAGATCCGGGAAACCCTCGATCACCAGACGTGTGGGCTCACCCCCGGTATGCGAGTCGATCACTTCAATGCGGTTCATCGGGCCACCTGTCGAGTTGGTTCAGTGAACCCTAGGGTGGCGCAGATGAAGCCGTCGGGCTTGAGCGATTTAGCTCATGCCCATGACGAATTCGGCACAGTGTCCGATGCGAAGGGTGGCTACCAGCAGACGCGCTCAGCGCGCGCTCGGCAGGTGCTCGAAGAGGGTCTGGCAGACACCGGCAATGTGTTCGTCGAGCAGGCGTACGGCACGCTCGACATCGCCCTCGCGGCATGCCTGGAGGATCTCCCGGTGCTCGTGGTCTGCGCGATCCTTGCCGGCCGACAAGCTCATCTGCATGCGCAGGTAACGCTCCAGCTTGTCGTTGACCGAGCGAATCAGGCCCACCAGGAACGGACGCTGGGCAGGCTCGTACAGGCAGACATGCAGCTCCCAGTTCAGCTCTGCCCAGCGACCCACGTCGTCTTCACCGATGAACTCGCGGCAGATGCTCTCGGCGCGGCTGAAGGTCGCCTCGGTCATGTTTGGGATGGCCAGGCGCAGCACTTTGTCTTCCAGCAGCATGCGCACCTCGAATAACTGCGCCAGTTCGGCGTCCGACAACCGCGTGACCATCGCCCCGCGATTGCGCTGGAACATCACCAGGCCTTCGGCTTCCAGACGCTTGAGCGCCTCGCGGACCGGGATCTTGCTGACATTGAACTGGCGCGCGATGTCGTCCTGCCGGATCGGCTCGTCCTCGGCAAAATGCCCGGCGACGATCGCGTCGCGCAGGTGCCGGGTGATGATCTCCGAGGTCGAGGGCGAGTTGCCGAGGTCCGGCGCGTTGAGTTTGGTCTGGGCCACGTCACTGGGTCATTCGAAGGATTGAGCGTATAGGGTATACGCTTTTGCCCCGCTTGAATCGGCATCCATCGGCCTAGCGCACCAAGCCCTGGCGCAACCGGTGCCGGCGCAGCTTCACCAGGATATTTATCAGCAACGCACCCAAGCCCAGGCACACCGCTTCCACGCTCGCCCGTTGCCAGTCGCCGACGCGTGCGTAGAGCCACAACGCCTGGCCCGTGGTCCATTGGTTGAGCAGCGGCAGGCACAGACACAGCAGCGCGGTCAGGCCCAGTTGCTCGGTCCATGCCCGCAGGCGTGGCCGACACAGCGCGTGCAGCAAGGTCGCCGCCCAGATCAGCACAAAGGCGCGTATTTCCCACTGAGCACGGTCCGGTAACTCGAACGGCAGCAGGCGGTTGGCGTAGAAGTAACCACAGCACGCCATCCCGATGCCGACGCTGCACGCCACATTGAAAGCTTCGACGCAGTGGTAGAAGCGTCGCGTAGCATCGCCAAATTCGTGCTGGCCCTTGATGCGTCGCTTGATCGAGAACAGCAGCGTACCTGCCACCATCATCGATGTGCCCAGCAGGCCGCTGGCGAAGTACACCCAGCGCAGTGCCCAGCTGCCGAAATCGGCGAAGTGCAGGGAGCGCACCACGCCTTCGATCCGGGTACCCAAGGACAGGCTGGCCGGGTCTGGCCGCCGGACCTGCAACACGCCTCCGCTGGCCGCGTCGAACAGCACGCTGGCCTGGGGCGTGAACAGGTGGTCTGCAGGCTGCCCCGGGTCCGCACGGCCGATGATGCGTAGGCTCGCATTGGCAGCGCCGGGCCCGTTTACCAGTATCATCTGCGCCGGTTGCCCGGTCAGCGTGCGCGCCTGGTCCAGCAGCGCTGCCCAGCCCGGCGCAGCGCCGGCCGGCTGCGCCACGGGGCGGACCACGGTCGGTTCGGCGGCGAGTTCGGAAGTGAAGCGTGCATAGGCGCCATCGTCCGAACCGTATACCGCTTGCACGGGCCAGGGCATGTAGCTGTTGCCGAAGATGCACAGCCCGGTGTAGGCGATCATCAGCAGGAACGGCAGCGTCAGTACGGCCGCGGCGTTGTGCGCATCGAGCCAGGCACGCGGGCCGGTACCGGGCCGGAAGGTAAAGAAGTCGGCGAAGAGGCGCCGGTGGATGACCACCCCGGAGACCAGCGCCACCAGAAAGCCGACGGTCAGTGCGCCAACGATCCAGAACCCCAGCACCGGCAGTTGCAGCATGTAGTGGAACGACATGAAATGTCGCCCCCCTTCGGTCTGGCGCAGCGCTGCCGGCGGTAACGGTGTGCCGGTCGCCGGATCGAGGGCGATCTGCCGGGTGCCGCTGCCGTCCCGCCAGAGCAGGCGCACCGCTTCACCCGGATGCGCCGGCAACTGCACCCGCCACAGCCGTGCGCCCGAGGCATGTGTCGCGAGGTAGCGCTGCGCCTGGGATGCGGCCAGCCCTTCGTTCATCGACGCGCCAGCCTCGGACGTAGCGATTGGCTGCGCCTCCATCCAACGCGTGATGGGCTCGCGGAACACGCTCAGCGAGCCGGTGAGGAAGATCACGCACAGCACCCAGCCGCACACCAGGCCACACCAGGTGTGCAGCCAGGCCATCGACCGGCGCAGCGAGCCCTTCACTGCGATGCGTCCCGCACCGATGCGATCAGAAATCGCCTCGCAAGGTCAGCATGTAGCTGCGCGGCTCGCCGAACACGTTCGAACGGTCCACCGCCACGGCGGTGGTGTAGTAGCGCTTGTCGAACAGGTTCTCGGCGTTGAGTTGCACCCGCCAGTGGTCGTCCAGCTTCCAGGCCACGCGGGCATCCCAGATAGCGTAGCCCTGGCTGCCGAAATCGAGCCCCGTGGTCGACGACGCCTTGTAATAGGACTGCGCCGAGACGCCACCACCGACGGTCAGCCGGTCCCAGGTGCCGGACGGGTTGTAGCTGGTCTGCAGGCGCAGCATGTGCTTGGGCGTCTCGTAGGCGACTTCGACGTTCTCGGTGTTGTTGCGCAGCAGATTGAAGGTGTAGCCGCCGAACACTTGCCAGCCCGGCAGGATCTCGCCGCTGGCCTCCAGGTCGATGCCCTTGCTGCGCTTGATGGTGCCATTGACGTAGCAGGTGCCCTCGGAGTCGTTGCTGGTGCAGTTGGTGTTGGCCAGGTCCACCAGGGCGACGTCGGTCTGCTTGATGTAGAACAGCGCCATCGACAGGTTCAGGCGGTTGTCGAACAGGGCGCCTTTGATGCCGGTCTCGTAGTTGTCACCCTCGGACGGGGAGAGCGGTGTGCCGCGGGTGTCGACGTAGTTGCCCTGAGCGTTGAAGATTTCCGCGTAGCTGGCGTACCACGACCAGTCATCGTTGATGTCGTAGATCAGCCCGGCGTAGGGCGTGACCTTGCGCGTCACCTTGGACTCATAGGGCAGGGCGGCGCCGCGCTTGATGTCGTAGGTGTAGTCGTACCAGCTCGCGCGACCGCCGAGCACCAGGCTCAGCGGCTCGCTCAGGCGCAGCCGGGAGTTGGCGTACAGGCCCGCACGCTCCTCGGTCATGTCGATGTCCGTGGTCCAGGCCGGCCGGGCGGGCTTGGCGATGGCGTGGTGATCCACGTCGAAGATGTTCAGCGGCTGGTTGCGCAGGCTGGCGGTGGCCTGCTGGGTATTGGCTTCCTGGCGCGACCAGGTGCCGCCCACGGTAATGTCGTGGGTCAGGCCGAAGGCATCGAAGTTGCCGCTGACATGGCTGTCCAGCCCGGTGCTGGTCACTTCGTCCTGGCGGAACAGCGCCGCCTGGAACACCGAGCCGGTATTGGTCACCGGGCTGATGGCCCGGCGCGCGTAGGCGATCTGCTGATCGAAGCTGCCTTGGGACACCGTCACCGAAGTGGTGCTCGACCAGCGCTCATTGAAGCGATGTTCGATTTCGGCGAACGCCTCGCTCATCTCGCTTTCGTGGCGGTTCCAGTCCTGCACCAGGGAGGTGGAGCGGGATATGTCCAGCGCGTTGCCGTTGCTGTAGCGCGGCAGGCCGTAGATCGAATAGCCGTTGATGACGTTCTGCTGATGACGCAGGCTCAGGCTTACCGTGGTGTCGGGGTCGAGATCGGCCTCGACGATGCCGTACACCAGCGGCGTGCGCGTGTTGCGCTCGTCCAGGTAGGAACCGTTGTCTTCGTAGGCGGTGACCAGCCGTCCGCGTACGTTGCCGGCATCGTTGAGCTTGCCGCTGGCGTCCAGGTCCATGCGGTAACGGTCCCAGGATCCGGCACTGGCCTGAACCGTCAGCCGCGGTTCGGCGGTCGGGCGTTTGCGCACCAGATTCACCGCACCGCCGGGCTCGCCGGCCCCCACCAACAGACCGCTCGCGCCGCGCAGGACCTCGACGCGATCGTAGATGGCGGTGTCGGGCTTCATCCAGCCGGTGATCTGATAACCCTGACCGGGAACGCCGTCGACCAGAAAGCTTTCAGCTAGCAGGGAGAACCCGCGAGAGGTGTACACGTGGCCGCCGAAGTTGCGGTACTGGAAGGTGATGCCCGGAGTCTGTTCGAGCACTTTGTCCAGGCTGGTGAGCTTCTTGTCGTCCATCAACTGACGGGTCACCACGCTGACGGTCTGCGGGGTTTCCTTCAGGCTCAGATTGAGCTTGGCGGCGGTACTGCTGCTGCCGGTGGTGTAGGAACCAGTGCCATCGGTGGTGCTGCCCAGATCGTTCATGGCATTGACGGTGGTGGCGCCCAGGGCCATGGCCGGGTCATCGCGGGCGGGCAGTTTCTGCAGCACCAGGGTGCGCTCGTCCAGCAGTTGCCAGGTGAAGCCGCTGCCGCGCAGCAGGATTTCCATGGCCTGGCCGAGGGTGTACCGGCCCTTCAAGGCAGGAGCACGCAGGTTGGCCACGTCCGCCGAGTTGAAGATCAACCGCACGTTGGCCTGGTCCGCCAACCGGGTCAATGCCTGGTCCAGCGACTGCTCGACCGATTGCAGGTCCAGCGCCGTGCTGGCTTCGGCCGCTTGTGCCGAAAGTGAAAGCATCGGCAAGCCGGTCGTCATGGCCAGCATCAGCGCCAGGGTCAGGGTGCGACCGGCGGCGGGAGCGAAGTGCGGAAAACGTGCCTGCATCTGAAACGTCCGTTATCGAATGGAGATGAAATGCCCGAGAATCAGGGTTCTCTCTCCAACGACGACCGAGCAGGGCAAACCTTGCCGTCCAGATTGAAATTATTTTCATTATCATCCGCCATTCTGATGATAAGGGTTCTCAATTGGGATAGGATGCGGCCCTCAACCGCCGGGGCCGTGCGAATGTCCGTGTCACCCAATTCCAACCCTTTGCTGATGGTCTTTCAGGAGCACTATGCCGACCTGCTGGCCTTTCTGGCGCGGCGCCTGGGGAATGTGGAGAAGGCGGCCGACGTGGCCCAGGACACCTACGTACGCCTGGCCGGGTTGGCAGACACCGCGCAGATTCTCGAACCTCGCGCGTTCGTGTTCCGCGTCGCGGGCAATCTGGCCATCGACCGCCTGCGCCAGGAACGGCGCTATTGTGCGTTGCAGGTCGAGGAGCCGGACGAGGAGCCCTGCGATCCCATCGCCTCGCCGGAGCGCACGTTTTTGGCTGCCGAGGCCATCGAGCAACTCGACCATGCCCTGCAGCATTTGCCCAGCAACGCCCGCTTGGCGTTGCTGCTCAGCCGTCTGGAAGGCCTGACCCACGCCCAGATCGCCCTGCGCCTCGGGGTCTCGGAAAGCTCGGTGGGCAAGTATCTGGTGCTCGCCATGCGCCATTGCCGCGATTGGCTTCGTCAGTCGGAGTGCCTCTAGAATGCACGCAACCGACTTCCTTCCGGCGGCGCCTGTGAGCCCCTCACCATGACCGAACCTGTGAACCGCGCCCCTTGCGCCACTGACCTGGAAGACCAGGCCATCGAGCAGTGGGTGCACCTGACGTCCGGCCAGGCCAGTGATGCCGATCGCCACGCTTTCGCCCGTTGGCGTGGGCAGAGTGCGGACCATGAAGCCGCAGCACGGCTGGCCGAAACGATGTGGCAGGCACTGCCACAGACCCACACAGCGCAAACCTTCGTCGCTCCACCCAGGCGCGAGCGACGGCCGCTGCGCTGGGCGGCATTGGCCGCCGGGCTGGGCGCGCTGGCGTTGACCGGCCTGAGCGAGCCGGCCAAGGTCTATTTCGCCGACTACGCCACGGCGGTCGGTGAACGCCGGGCGTTGACCCTGGAAGACGGCAGCCAGGTCTGGTTGAACAGCGGCTCGGCCTTGTCGGTGAATTACTCGGCAGCGCGTCGAGAGATCAGCCTGCTCAAGGGTGAGGCGTTGTTCGAAGTCAGCAAGGATGCCATGCGGCCGTTCGTGGTTCAGGCCTCGGGCGGCAGCGTGCAGGCGGTGGGCACTCGTTTCGATGTCGACCGCCAGGGTGAACAGGTGCGTGTGGGGGTAACGGAAGGAGAAGTGAGGGTCTCGTCCGGTGGCGCCGTAGTGCCGTTGAAGGCCGCTCAGCGCCTGGCCTACACCGCTGGCGCGACACCGTCGGCGACAGGCGTTCTGGACCTGGGTACGGCATCGGCGTGGCAGCGCGGCAAGCTGATCTTCAATCGGCAGCCGCTGGCCGAGGTATTCGCTGACATCGAACGTTACCTGCCGGGCTCACTGGTCATCGCCGGTCGCTTGCCCAGCACAGCGGTGAGCGGTGTGTTCAATCTGGACGATGTTCCCGGCATGCTCGATGTGCTTGCCCGCACTCAGCCGGTACGGATCTATCGAATGCCCTGGCTGACCGTGGTGGTGGTGAATCAGACGCGCGCGTGAACGGAGTCGAAAACGGGATAGGTGGGGGAGGAGAGGCAGGGGACTACAGGCAAGGGACTACAGAGGGAACGCTAGGGCGCGAGGCCCTAGCAGACAGCGAATGTCACTTTTTCTTCTTCGCAGGCTTTTCAGCTTTTTCCACTTTGTCGGACTTCTTGGCTTTCTCAGCCTTTTCCGGCTTGCTGTCAGCTTTCTTTGCGGTTTTCTTCGGCTCGGCATCTTTCTTCTTGTCTTTTTTCTCCTTGTCGGAGGACTTCGAAAGCGCTGAGGCTGCGGCAGATTTCTTTTCCGGTGACGACTTTTTGTCCTTCAATTCCTTGCTGGCTTTCGAAGCGTCACTTTTGGTTTTCTTTTCGTCTTTAGCCACGTTGACCACCTCTCGGAGAGTGCCGATATTGACACAATGCCTGTGGGAATATTCACAGGCTGATCATTAGGTGAATGGGCGGAAAGGCAGTTCAAAATTTTTTTGCAATCTGCGCAGGTGCGCTGACAATCCTGCCGGGATCGTCAGCGCACGCGGGCTCAGCAGGGCTGGGCCACCGCGTTGTTGCTGACCTTGCGACCCAACACCAGCACCGTCGCAAAACCTGCACCGACCAAGGCTGTCGCCAGGCTCAGCAGCGCCGAGCTGCCCAACTGGTCGACGATCTGCCCGCCGAAGAACGAACCCAGCGCGATGATTACCTGAAACAGCGCGACGAACAGTGGCATACCGCGCTCGACGTCCTTGGGCGCGACCACGAACATCCAGATGCTGGAGCAGGCCGGGAACGCGCCGAAGGCAAAACCCCACAGAGCGATCAGCATCGCGGCACCGACAAGGCCGGTCGCGAAATGCGGGAACAGGGCCGTGCTGGTGCCGATCATCAGCGCCACCAGCAGCAATGTGTAGCGCACGTTGCGGTTGGCGGCGAAGCCGGCGAACACGTTGCCCAGCACCCCGGCCATGCCGTAGAGCAGCAACAGCGAGCCAATGGTCGGCCCGTCGAAACCGGCACTTTGCTTGAAGAACGGGGCGACATAGGTGTACGCGGCAAAGTGCGCCAGACCGATCAGCAGCACGGCGATCAAACCCACCCGCGCCTGGGGATTGGTGAACAGGGCCGGCAGGTCGCTGACCCGAATGGCGCGGTCCGGGTGCAGCGGTGGCAGCAGGAAGATCTGCGCCAGCAGCACCGGCACACCCACCAGCGCGGTCACCAGAAAGGTCATGCGCCAGCCCATCAAGCCGCTGAGCCAGGTGCCCACGGGCACGCCCAGCACCGTGGCCAAGGTCACGCCCATCATGATGATCGACGTGGCCTTGGCCACACCGACCCCCCTGGGTGCCAGGCGACCGCTCAACGCAATGGCGGTAGCCCAGAAGCCGCCGATGCTGACCCCCAGCAATACCCGGCCGAACAACAGCACATTGAAGTCATTGGCGAAGGAGACGATGCAGTTGGCGATGATCATGATCAGCGTCAGGCCGGTCAGCAGGTAGCGACGGTCCATGGCGCCGATGCCCACCGACAGCAACGGCGCGGCCAGGGCGGCCATGATTCCGGGCAGGGTGACCATCAGGCCCGCCTGGCCGGCACTGATGCCCAGGTCGCTGGCGACATCGTTGAGCACGCCCACGGGCAGGAATTCGCTGGTGACCAAGGCGAAGGCGCCCACGGCTACCGAAAGAATGGCCAGCCACTGCTGCTTGACGCTCTGCGAATTGGGTTCGGAAAGGCCTGGGGCGGCCTGATGGGGACTTGGCATGGGAATGGATTCCAAGGAGACAGTCGCCTGCGAGCAGGCGGGGGTAACGGGGGGATTGGCGGCGAGTATAAGGCAGGGTGGCGACCATCACCGAGGCGCGAACCTTGATAGTCATCATTAGCGCGATCGATTCAGCGGGGCAGGCAGCGAGCCCTTTTGGTCGCGAAGAGACCTGCCTGCATTCCTTCATTTATCCAGCCGCACGATCCATCCGAAGATCCAACACGTCATCCTTCCCACGAACCGAGCGACTGGCCCCAGCCCGGTCAGTCCCGTCCATTACGCTCCAAAGACCGATCACGCTTGCCCTGGCGATACTGCCAGTGGCTGTGCGCGATGTGTCCAGCGGTACTTAACACGATCAGCGCGACAATGACGTACAACGCGATCAATCCAGTGCTTTCGTGGGAAAACATAATGGTCAACTCCTGTCAGTTCATGATGTTTACCCCTGGAGTCTAGGGCGGAAAAGCGGGGTCGAGGATGAACATATCTTCACTGCGGGGCACCAATGCCGCGCGGCCCAATGCCCGCGGGGGTTGAAGCTGAAACCTTTCATCTGATCTTTGAATCACTGACCCTCCCAGCGTCGAAACAGCGCGCTGGCGTTCACGCCGCCGAAACCGAAGCCATTGGAAAGCGCGTGGGTGATTGCCGTCTTGCGGGCGATCGGGCCCACCAGGTCGAGCCCTTCGGCCGCTTCATCCGGCGTTTGCAGATTCAGCGTCGGCGGCGCTATCTGGTCGCGCAAGGCCAGCACGGTGAAGATGGCCTCGATGCCGCCAGCGGCGCCGAGCAGGTGGCCGGTGGCTGATTTGGTCGAGGTGATGGCCAGTCCGTTACGGGTGCCGAACAGGGCACGAATGGCGGCCAGCTCACCTTTGTCGCCGACCGGAGTGGAAGTGGCGTGGGCATTGATGTGCTGGACGTCTTGCGCATCGATACCGCCCTGGCGCAAGGCCTGTTCCATGGCGCGGCGAGCACCGCTGCCGTCTTCCGGACCCGCCGTGAGGTGGTAGGCATCGGCACTGGTGCCGTAGCCGATCAATTCCGCCAGCGGTGTCGCGCCGCGGGCCAGGGCGTGTTCAAGGGACTCGATGACCAGCAGGCCTGCACCTTCGGACATCACGAACCCGTCGCGATCCCGGTCGAAGGGGCGGCTGGCCTCTTCAGGGCGGTCGTTGAAGCCGGTGGACAGGGCACGGGCGGCAGCGAAACAGCCCAGGGTGACCCGGTCGATGGCCGCTTCGGTGCCACCGCAGATGGCGATGTCCGCTTCTCCGCTGCGGATCAGCCGCGCGGCATCGCCGATGGCCTGCACGCCCGCGGCGCAGGCGGTGACCGGCGCGCCCAGGGGGCCTTTGAAGCTGTTGTTGATCGAGACGTGTCCGGCGGCCATGTTGGCCAGGAACGACGGGGCGGTGAACGGCGACAATCGCCGCGGACCGCGTTCATCCGTGGTGCGCACCGCGCCTGCGAGCGCGCCGAACCCGCCCACGCCCGAACCGATGACGGTCGCCGTGCGCTGTTGCCGAGCGTCGTCGGTGGGATGCCATTGCGCCTGGGTCAGCGCTTCATGGGCGGCGACCAGCGCGAACTCGATGAAGCGATCCATTTTCTTGCGTTCTTTGGCCGGTATCAGCGCCTCCGGGTTGTAGCCGGCCACAGGGTCCGCTTCCAGCGTGGGCACCTGCCCAGCCACGGCAACGCCCGTGCCTTCACCGATGTGCGCGGGCAGCGCACCGATGCCCGACGTGCCCGCCAGCAGTCGGCGCCACACTTCGTAGACGCCGCAGCCCAGCGGGGTGACCAGACCGGTTCCGGTGACGACGATGCGTTTCTGGCCATCTCGATTGTTCATGGGTGTCTCTCCAGGTCTTTCGTTGAATGATGGGTTGTATCGCCACCCGCGCGGATGCGGAACCAGATGGAATACATGGCGGGCAGGAAGATCAGGGTCATCAGCGTGCCGCCAAACGTGCCGCCGATCAGCGTGTAGGCCAAGGTGCCCCAGAACACCGAATGGGTCAGCGGAATGAACGCCAGGATTGCCGCCAGTGCCGTCAGCAGCACCGGCCGGGCGCGTTGCACGGTGGCTTCGACCACGGCATCGAAAGGCGCCAAGCCATTCTTCTCATTGAGGTGGATCTGTCCGATGAGGATCAGCGTGTTGCGCATCAGAATCCCGGACAGCGCGATCAGACCGACCAGGGCATTGATGCCGAAGGGTTGGTTGAACAGCAGCAGCGTGGGCACCACGCCGATCAGCCCCAACGGGGCGGTGAGGAAGACCATGGCCATGGCGGACATCGAGCGTGTCTGCACGATGATGATCAGCAGGGTGATGGCAATCATGATCGGGAACAGCGGCGCGAGTGCGGCGGTGGCCTTGGCCGACTCTTCGATCGACCCGGCCTGCTCGATGCGGTAGCCGTCGGGAAGCGCCGCCATGATCGGTTGCAGCGCTTTGGTCATTTGCGTGGAGACATCCGGCGGCTGCAGGTCCTCGGCGATGTCTCCGCGCACGGTCAGGGTCGGTACGCGATCGCGGCGTCGCAGGATGGGATCTTCCATGCGCACCTCGACGGACCCGATCTGCGCCAACGGTATCCGCTGGCCGTTCGCGCCGGCCAGGGTCAGGCCTTGGATTTTTGCCGGGTCGAGACGCACCGGCCCTGCGGCGCGGGCCACCACCTGCACCGAACGGATGTCTTCGCGCACGGCGGTGATCGGCACGCCTGAAAGCAGGAACTGCAACTGTTCGGCCACGGCGGCCGAACTCAGGCCCAGCGCCTGCAACCGGTCCTGGTTCAGGGAAAAATGCAAGGCAGTAACCCGCGGCCCCCAGTCCTGATTGACGGTGCGCATCATCGCGCTGCTCTGCATGAGCGCTTCGACCTTGCCGGCGATATCGCGCAAGACCTGCGGGTCCGGCCCCATGATGCGGTAGGCGACGGGGTAGGGCGAATAAGGCCCGAAGACCAGCTGCGTGACCCGTACCCGCGCCTCGGGCGCCAGACCGTTCGCCACCGCCTCGCGGATTCTTAGCTTCAGGGCATCCCGAGCCGCCTGGCTGTCGGCGAGCACGACGATCTTGGCGAAGGAGGGGTCGGGAAGCTCGGGCGCCATGGCCAGATAGAACCGCGGCGAACCCTGGCCGATGTAGGCGGTGACGATTTTGGCCGCGTCATCCTTGCGCAGCCAGGCTTCGATCTTGGCCGTGGCCGCGCTGGTCTGCTCGATGGCCGTGCCATAGGGCATCTGCACCTCGATCAGCACTTCCGGTCGATCGGAGGTCGGGAAGAACTGCTTCTTGACCAGGCCCATGCCGACGATGGCCAGCGCGAAGGCCAGTATCACGATGCCCGCCACCGACCATTTCCAGCGGATGATCCAGCTCAGAAACGTGCGAAAGCGGTTGTAGTGACGGGTGTCGTAGATGGCCGCATGACCGCCTTCGACGGCCTTGATCGGCGGCAGCATCTTCACCCCCAGATACGGCGTGAACACCACCGCCACGATCCAGGAAGCGATCAGCGCGATGCCGACGATCCAGAACATGTTGCTGGTGTATTCACCGGCCGTGGACTGCGCGAAGCCGTTGGGCATGAAGCCCACGGCGGTCACCAGGGTGCCGGCGAGCATGGGTGCGGCGGTGTGGCTCCAGGCATAGGCCGACGCCTTGATGCGGTCGTAGCCTTCCTCCATTTTCACCACCATCATCTCGATGGCGATGATCGCATCGTCCACCAGCAATCCCAGGGCGAGGATCAGCGAACCCAGGGTGATGCGGTCGAAGTGCTTGCCAGTGGCTTCCATCACCACGAACACCATGGCCAGGGTCAGCGGTACCGCCGCGGCGACCACCACGCCGACGCGCCAGCCCATGCTCAGGAAGCACACCACCATCACCACCAGCAGGGCGACGAAGAACTTGATCATGAACTCGTCGACCGCCGAACCGATGTTCACCGATTGATCGGTGACCTGGGCGAAGGTCATGCCCAGCGGCATGGCCGCATTGATCCGCGCCGTCTCGGCGGCCAGCGCCTTGCCCAGATCCAGGCCGTTCCAGCCATCGCGCATGACCACGCCCAGGATCAGCGCCGGTTCGCCCTGATGGCGCACCATGAAGGTCGCTGGGTCTTCGTAGCCACGCTCCACGGTCGCCACATCCGCCAACTTGAGCGTGCGTCCGCCAGCGTTCACCGAGGTGTTGCGAATGGCGTCCAGGGTCTGGAAGGCACCGTCGAGCCGCACCACCACCTGGGGGCCTCGGGTGTCGATCGAGCCGGCCGGGGTCAGCCGGTTCTGGTCGTTCAGGCTGGCGAAGAGGTCCTGGGGTGACAGACCCAGGGTCGCCAGGCGCTCATGGGAAAAAGACACGAAGATCCGTTCGGACTGTTCGCCGATGATGTTGACCTTCTTCACCCCGGGCACATGCAGCAGCCGTTGCCGCAGGGATTCGGCTTCACGCACCAGCAGGCGTTGCGGCTCGCCACGCGCCTTGAGGGCGAACAAGGCGAAGGTGACGTCGGCGAACTCGTCGTTGACCAGCGGCCCGACCACGCCTGCCGGCAAGGTGCTCGCCGCGTCGCCGAGCTTTTTCCGGGCCTGGTAGAACTGCTGTTCGACCTGGGCCGGCGGCGTCTTGTCCTGCAGCGATAGAAGGGTGAAGGCCAGGCCCGGACGGGTATAGGTTTCGCTGCGGTCGTACCATTGCAGCTCCTGAAGACGCTTCTCCAGGGGCTCGGCGACCAGGTCCTGCATCTCCTGTGCGGTCGCACCGGGCCAGGCCGTGACCACGGTCAGCTGCTTGACGGTGAACGGCGGATCCTCGGCGCGCCCCAGCTTGAAGAACGACAGGGTGCCGGCGACGGCGACCAGAAGGATCAGGAACAGCGTGACCGACCGTTCCCGCACGGCCAGGGCCGAGAGGTTGAAGCGGCTACCGCTCATGGCTGGTCCCCGGTCTGGGCGCGCAGATCCTGCGGCGCCACGAGCACCTCTTGCCCCTCGTGCAGCAGGTGAGGGCCCAGGGCAACCAAGCGTTCGCCTGGGTGCAAACCACGCACCGTGGCCATGGCGTCGCTCAGACCAATGACCTGAACGGCCCGCCACACGACCTTGGAAGGCTCGCCTTCGATGGTCCACACACCCGGCCCGGTGCCTGGGTCATGAATGGCGGCGATGGGCACGCTCAGGGCGTCGGCTACGGAAGGGCTCGATGCGATGGACAGGGTCACGGTCGAACCCAACGGTGCATTGGCCTGCTCGCCGCCCAACACATACCGGGCTTCGAAGGTGCGGGTCGGTGCGTCTGCAGCGTCGGCCAGCTGCCGCAGCGTGGCGGTGCCGCCATTGCCGGAGGCGCCGAACAGGGTAGCCTGTGCTGAACTGCCCAGCGCTGGCCGCAGGGTCTCGGGCAGCTGCACCACCGCTTCGCGAAGGCCTGCCTTGGCCAGCCTCACCACCGCTTGCCCGGCGTTCACCACCTGACCCGGTTCGGCCAGGGTGGCCACCACCACACCGTCGGAATCGGCGCTCAGGGTGGCATAGCTCTGCTCATTGCGGCTCACGGCGGCCTGGGCCTGAAGCGCTACCAGATCGGCGCGGGCGGTGTCGGCCAACGACTTGAAGCGGTCGTAGTTGGCGGCGGAAATGGCACCGCTGGCGACCAGTTGGCGATTGCGTCGCTCATCGTTCGCGGTCTGCGTGGCCAGAGCCTGGGCGGCGGCGACTGCCTGCTCGCGGGCGTTGGACTGCAGCGCCAGATCGGCCGGATCGAGGCGCATCAAGCGCTGTCCGCGGCTTACTGCCTGGCCGGCATCGACGAAGCGCTCCATCACCTTGCCACTCACCCGAAAGCCCAGATCGCTTTGCACGCGCGCCGTGACCACGCCGGTAAAGGCGCGATGACCCTCCGGCGCAGGACCTGCCTCGACCACCCTGACCTTGGGCGGCTGAGTGCGCGGGTCGGCAACGCTCGGCGGACGGTCGCAGGCCGTGAGAAGCACAGGGAGCAGGCAGATACCGAGCGCGGAGGCGCGAAGCCGAGACATGGGATTCCTTACGGGCACAAACGGAAAGGAACCCGATTTTGATACGAGTGACTAATTCAGTCAATGGTCACTTATGGCGCCGACAGACTTCTCAATATCAGCGCGGGGAGCTGCTGCGCAGCGGTGGCGGCGGTCTCCAGGTTGTATTGCAGTTGCACGGGGCTGATATAGGGAAGCATCACCAGAAACACCGCATGACTGGCTTCTTCCAGCGGCGTCTGGCTCTCGAATTCCCCGCTGTCCCGGCCTTCGTGCAGGATCTGCTCGATCAACCGGTGCAGGCGTTCGCGGTGGGCCTCCGCCGAGGGCCAGTGATCACGGGTTGCAACGGCGGCGATGTCATACAGCTTGCGATCATGGAAGAACAGTTCAGCGCCGGCTTCCACCAAGGCTTTGAACAAACGGCTCAGCTTGTCGGACGGACCGCTGGCTTCGTCCATCGCCTGGTCGACGACGGCCATGATCATCGCCAGCCGACTGGCGCAGATACTCTCGCCGATGGCCTGTTTGGATTCGAAGAACTTGTAGATGTAGGCCTTGGAAAAGCCGATGGCCTTGGCCAGGTCCGACACCGTGGTTTTTTCGTAACCGTAGTGACCGAAATGCTGCATGGCGGCCTCGACGATCTGATCGCGAACGCTGTGATCGGACGGGCCTCGTGAGGGGAACGTGGGGGGCTGACGGGTCATGGTTGCGGGTGGGCTCTTGGGCGTGGATCGACAGAGCGTGACTGTAACGGGTTATGGTCACAAGTTCATTCTTGGTTGATCCGGATCCGAGTCTCCGGTCAGCCCGCTGGTAGCACGATGTACTCATTGCGCTGCTCGACGCCCCGATGAGGCCCTTCGACCAAGTGCACGTAGCGGCCACCCACCTGCTCGATCGGTACGCAATCATCCACATCCAGGACCGCGTCGGTATGGGGCTGGCGCCACTGCTCCAGGTACAGGCGCCGGGCGCGGTTTCTGGCATCGCGAGCGTTTGGCGCCACCACCAGCACGTAGTGGTGCGCTTCGCCGAACGAGCGCGCCTCGTACCCGCCCAGATTGATCACATACAGGCGCGGCATGCCCGCAGCGGGCGCCAGCGGGCTGAATTCGACCTTCCATTGCTCCACGCCGTCCACAGCCATCCAGGCATCGATGTGCAAGCCTTTCTGAGTACCGAACCAATCGGCGCGCAACTGCGGGTAGCTGGCCTCCAGGCTGTCGGCGACCGCGCAGGCGATGTCGTGCACCTCGATGCGTGCCCTGGGGTGTTTGCCACCAAGTAAAACGATGTAAAGCATGGGTGGGATCCTTGGAGGGTGGGGGCTGGTAAGATCCAGGCCTTTTCACGAATTCGAAAGGTCTTTTATGACACTCCTCTGCAAGCCTTTGCTCACTGCTGCGTTGCTGTCGCTCTGCGCAGGCCAGGCCACCCTGGCTTCGGCCGAAGGTTCCACTTCGGCGTCCGACTACAGCTCGGCGTACACCACCTGCATGGACAGCAACAGTTCCACCACCGGCATGGTCAGCTGCGCCGCCGACGAGACCAAGCGTCAGGACGCACGCCTGAATGCCAACTACCAGGCCGGCATGAAAACCCTGGAGGGCACCAAGCGCACGGCGATGCGCGATGCGCAGCGGCTGTGGATCCAGTTTCGCGACGCCGACTGCGCCGTCGAGGCGGGCCTGACCGGCGGCACGCTCGACCGGATCAACGCTCAGATGTGCCTGTTGAAGGCCACCAAGGTCCGCGCCGACACGCTGGCAGTGCGGTTTCAGCCGCAGGACCTGTAGTAGCGCCGTTACTTCAGGTGCTCGTCCAGAAACTCACGGATCACCGGGATGATCTCCCGCCCGTTGGTTTCCAGAGCGAAGTGCCCGGTGTCGTAGAACCGGATGTCCGCCTTGGGCAGGTCACGCTTCCAGGCCTCGGCGCCCGCCGGAAGGAAGAACGGATCGTGCTTGCCCCAGACTGCCAGCAGAGGCGGCTGGTACTGGCGGAAGTACGCCTGGAACTCGGGATACATCGCCACGTTGGAGGCGTAGTCCAGCACCAGATCGAGCTGGATGTCGGCATTGCCGGGGCGTGAGATCTGCAGGCCTTCCAGTGTGTAGCCGTCCGGCGAGACCACACTGGGGTCGCTGACACCTTCCAGATACTGCCATTTGATCGACGCCGGTGTCGGGAAGTCCTGCAGGGCGTCGCGATGCGCCTGCGTAGGCTCGCGCCAGTACGTCTGAATCGGCGCCCATCCGGCGCCCAGACCTTCCTCATAGGCGTTGCCGTTCTGCGAGATGATCGCGGTCACGCGCTCCGGGTGAGCCACGGCGAGGCGCCAGCCCACCGGCGCGCCGTAGTCATGGACCATCAGCGCGTAACGCTCCAGCTTCAGCTGTTCGGTGAACTGGCCGATGGTCTGCGCCAGTTGACTGAAGGTGTAGGCGTACTGCCCCCGAGCGGGCGCTTCGGTGAAGCCGAACGCGGGCAGGTCCGGGGCGATGACGTGGTAGCGGTCGGCCAATTGCGGGATCAAGTCGCGGAACATGAACGACGAGGCGGCGAAGCCGTGCAGCAGCAGCACGGTAGGCGCGCTGGGGCTGCCCGCCTCGCGATAGAACACCTTCACGTCGCCGACCTGCTCGTGGCGGTAGTGGACGGTGTCGTCGGCTTGGGCGGCCTGGGTACCGCCGATGAGCAACGAAGCGGCAAGCGCGGCAGCGGCTGTGGATGTAGGCGTAGTCATGATGCCTCCTTGTGTAACCTGTTATGTGTGTATTTGAAGGTTACGAACTAATTTGGTAACCTGTCAAACAAATTTCATGAGTTACAGGTCATCATGAGCTCGACCCGCACCGCGCCCGATACGCTTTTTGTGGCGGACAATATCGCCCTGGATTTCCTCAATACCGAGTACGGTGTCGGCGAGCAACGCCAGGACTGCCTGCGCGACGACGAGGATGTGCTGACGTGGCTTGAGTCGGCAGGGCTGCTCGCCGCGCAGGATCGCCCCGAGGTTTTCGATGGGCTATTGGCTCAGGCCCACGCCCTGCGCAGCAATTCCAGGGCGGTGTTGGAGGCAGCGATGGCGGGGGTGGAAGCCGATCCCTCGGTGGTCAATCAGGTATTGGAAGCAGGGCGTCCGGTCAGCTACCTGAGCTGGGAGGATCCAGCCCAGGCGTTTCGTGTCGCCACCCGGCCCAGGGATGCTGGTCCGGCAAGCCTGCTGTGGCCGGTGGCCGACGCGCTGGTCAGCCTGGTCACGGGGGACAAGTTCGAGTTCGTACGCCAGTGCGAGGCCCATGACTGCATACTGCTGTTCCATGACCTGAGCAAGTCGCACCGACGGCGCTGGTGTAGCATGGCGACCTGCGGCAATCGCATGAAGGTGGCGGCCTTTCGTGCCCGGAAGAAACCTGAATAGTCCCGTTTCAGGACCTGCCCAAGACAGGAAAGCTCAGGGCGAAGCGAATGCGTCCGGGCTGCGGCTGGCTGACGCTGGCTTCACCGGCGTGCAGTTGCATGATCGCCGCGACGATGGCCAGGCCCAGGCCGTTGGAGTCCGAGTTGTGCTGGCGCGACGCGTCGCCGCGATAGAACCGGTCGAACAGGTGGGTCAGCGTTGCCGGGTCCAGCGCAGGGCCCTGATTCTCTACGTTGATCACGCACTGTGTCGGCGTCGACGCCACGTCGATCTGCACCTCGCTGTGCGGGTCGGCATAGCGGATGGCGTTGGCCACCAGGTTGCTCACGGCCCGACGCAGCAGCAGCGGATCGGCGTTCAGGGTGGCGTCGCCTGCAATCGACAGACGAATCCTGCGCTCTTCGGCAAGCCCCTCGAAATACTCGGTCACCCGTTCCAGTTCGTCGTGCACCTGCAGCGGCTGACGCTGCACCACGGCTTGGGTGTCTTCGGCGCGTGCCAGGAACAGGATGCTTTCGACGATGCGTGAAATCCGCTCCAGCTCCTCAAGGTTCGATGCCAGCAGCGCCTGGTACTCGTCGGCGCTGCGGCCTTGGCGCAAGGCGACCTGGCAATGGCCCATCAGCGAGCCTACCGGGGTGCGGATCTCGTGGGCCAGGTCGGCGGAGAACTGGGTCAGCCGTTGGTAACCCTCGGCCAGGCGATCGAGCATGGCGTTGTAGGCGTCGCTCAGTTGCTGGAGTTCGACGGGCGTGTTGTCACTGCTCATGCGGCTGTGCAGGCGGGCAGGGGAGATGTCGGTGGCGTGCGCCGCCATCTCGCGCAGGGGCCGCAAGCCGCGCCGCAGCAGGACGAAGCCGAGCAGGGCGGTGAGCAGAAAGGCCATGCCCACGGCCAGGTAGATGCGCTGGCGGAACTCGCCGAGCATGGCCATTTCCTTGACCATGATGTGCGCAGCGGTGAGCGTCACCTCGCGCCCGCCAGACGTGGTCAAGACGCTCGCGGCGCGCAGCGGTATGCCGGACGGCGCCGTACCGGTGCGCAGGTCGGAAGCGGTGGGCACGGCGTCCTGGGCCACCTCGGGCAGGGGCGGCAGGGTCGCGCGCAGCGGGTTGACCTGGATCACCGGCGGCTGACCGACCTCGGCGATGACGAAGATGTCGTCTTCGCTGCCGAGCATGTTCTGGAAGATCTGCGGGCTGCTCGAAAGCTTGTCCAGGGTCAGGTCGTAGTGCAGCAGTTTGCGAAAGTGATCGAGCCGCCCGAGCACGGCGTTGTCGCTGCGCGCAAGTACCGACGTCTTCATCGACTCGTACAGGTACCAGCCGGCGCCCGCCACGGTGAGCATCGCCACCAGGGAAAAGGCCAGGGTCGAGCGCAGGGTCAGGGATGCTGGGCGTCGGCGTCGCATGCACGCACCTCGCAGACGTAGCCGATGCCGCGCACGGTGTGGATGAGCTTGACCGGGTACGGCTGGTCGATCTTGCTGCGCAGACGCTTGACCGCGACGTCGACCACATTGGTGTCGCTGTCGAAATTCATGTCCCACACTTCCGAAGCGATCTGGGTTCGCGACAAGACGTCCCCTTCGCGGCGCAGCAGCAGGTGCAGCAGGGCGAACTCTTTGTTGGTCAGGGTGATCACCTCCTGCTGCCGTGTCACTCGACGGCGCAGCAGGTCCAGTTCGAGGTCAGCCAGGTGGAATCGATCGGCTTCCCGGGCGCTGCCGCGACGCAGGATGGTGCGAATGCGCAGCAGCAGCTCGGTGAAGGAAAAGGGTTTGACCAGGTAGTCGTCGGCGCCCAGTTCCAGACCGCGAATGCGGTCCTGCAACTGGTCGCGGGCGGTCAGGAACAGCACCGGCACGGCCTGCCGGGCACGCAGCACTTCCATGATCTGGAAACCGTCGATGCCGGGCAGCATCACGTCGAGCACCAGCAAGTCGTAGGGGTTTTCCAGGGCCAGGTGCAAACCGTCGGCGCCGTGCTGCGCCCAGTCGACGTTGTAGCCGGACTCGCCAAGGCCCTTTTTCAGGTACTCGCCGGTCTTGATGTCGTCTTCGATCAACAGGATGTGCATCGATCAGGCTCGCTGGGGCGTTGACGGTTCGAGATTCAGACTGCGGCGAACGGCGTTCGCGTGGTGCAGTCTAAACGAGCGGCACGGCGCTGTCGGTTACATTCCTGTCATCGATAGCGTCGCTGCGTGAATGACAGAAATGTCATCGCCCGGTCATGCACGCGTACCCATCGAGGGCCGAGGATGCATGCACACCTACCGCAAGGAGTCGTACCGATGAAGATCAAAACTGCCCTGTCGACCATCCTCGGCACGTTGCTGCTCAGTGCCGCCGTGATGGCGTCGGCTGCGGACATGCCAGTCGTGAAACCAATGCGGGGCACGGTCGATGGCGTCGACAACAACACCTTGTCCTTCACCACCCGCAGCGGTGCGCATCAGACCATCGGCCTGACCGACAAGACCGGCATCCGTCTGGTGTCCAAGGCCAACATCGATTCGATCAAGGCCGACAGCTTCATCGGCTCGGCCGCCACGCCCCAGGCGGACGGGACCCTGAAGGCCCTGGAAGTGACGGTCTTCGAGCCTAGCCTCAAGGGCAGCGGCGAAGGGCACTACGGCTGGGAAAACGCCGACGGCACCACCGGCACCATGACCAACGGTACCGTGGGCAAGCTGGCCCAGACCAACGGCCGTACCATGACCGTGAACTACAAAGGCGGCGAGAAGCAGGTGGTGGTGCCTGAAGACGTGCCGATCGCCTACGTCGAAGCGGGCAAGGCGGAGCAGTTGGTCAAGGGCGCCAAGATCGTCGTGTTCCCAGCCGATGACGGCAAGACCGCACGCGGTGTGGCCGTAGGCAAGGACGGCTTCCAGCCGCCGATGTAAGCGGCGGGACATGCTCACCTCATAGGTGCCAGGCCCCTGAGTGAGCCGGTTCCCTGTGGGAAGATCTCTGCAAGGAGGGTCTCTGTGAGGAGGACCTCTGTGGGAGCGGGGCGGGCAGAGCCCGCTCCCACAAGGGACAGTAGTGCTCCCACAAGGGCAGGTTTCCCACAAGGGGGGTGCTCCCACAATGGCAGGGCTCCCACCAGGGGCAGTGGTTTTTTCAACAGGGGAGGCCTTTTCCATGGCCGTGCAACGCATACATTCACTCACGGTACGTCTCACCCACTGGATCAATGCCTTTGGCATGACCTGCATGTTCATGAGTGGATGGGGCATCTACAACGCCTCCCCCTTGTTCGCGTTCCGCTTCCCGCCCTCGTTCACCTTGGGCGGGTGGTTGGGCGGCGCACTGGCCTGGCACTTTGCGGTGATGTGGCTGCTGGTGATCAACGGCCTCATCTATGTGCTCTACGGATTGGGCAGCCGCCACTTCAAGCGCGACCTGCTGCCGGTGACCCCCAGCGCGGTCAAGCGTGATCTGCGCGACGCCCTGCGTCTGCGGCTGGTCCACGAAAAGGGCGTCTACAATGCCGTGCAGCGCCTGATGTACTGGCTGGTGCTGGCGGCCGGCGTGCTGATCCTGATCTCCGGCGTCGCCATCTGGAAGCCCATCCAATTCCAGGAACTGGTCGCTCTGCTGGGCGGCTATGACTTCGCTCGCTACGTGCACTTCGCGGCGATGTCGGCCATCGGCGCGTTCGTGATCGTGCACCTGGTCCTGGTGCTGCTGGTGCCCAAGACCCTACCACCGATGATCACCGGCGGCGTACGACCGCTGAACACCGGGAAGACCGACCATGAATGAACCCAAACCCCGACGCAGCGCTCCGATCAGACTCGAGCCTGCCCAGCGCACTCAGCTGGAAAACCTCCAGCGCCGGCACTTCCTGCGTGGCGGCCTGACCGTCGGCGCCATGGCGATGCTCAGCGGCTGCAACCTCCAGGACGGCGACCAGGTCGACAAAGTGCTGTGGGCCATGTCGCGCTGGAACGATCGCGTGCAGGCCTGGCTGTTCAGCGGCCAGCGGCTGGCACCCACCTACAGCAAGGTGCAGATGACCCAGCCGTTCCCATTCAACGCGTTCTACGGCGAAGACGACATTCCCGATATCGACCTACCCGGCTATTCCCTCGCCGTGTCCGGCCTGGTCCGCGACAAGGCACCCTGGACCCTGGAAGGCCTGCGCAAGCTGCCCCAGCGCACCGACATCACTCGCCTGATCTGCGTCGAGGGCTGGAGCGCCATCGGCCAGTGGGGTGGGGTGCCGCTGAAAACCTTTCTGGAACACATCGGCGCCGACACCACCGCCAAGTTCGTCGGCTTCAAGTGCGCCGACCGTTACTACTCCAGCCTGGACATGCCCACCGCGCTACACCCGCAGACGCTGCTCGCCCTGGATTACGCTGAGGTCGCTCTGCCGCCCGAATACGGCTATCCGTTGCGCGTTCGGGTGCCGACCAAGCTGGGCTTCAAGAACCCCAAGCACATCGTCGAAATCTTCGTCAGCAACGACTACCCCGGCGGCTACTGGGAAGATCAAGGCTACAACTGGTTCAGCGGCATCTGAGGGCGCTCAGCAGGCGCACGACGTCACCGTTGTCGTCGCCGCGGGTTGCTCATCCGCTTGTGCAAGCGGGAGACCTTCGTCGAGCCAACCGGTGATGCCGCCGATCATCTCCTTGACCGAGTGGCCCAGACCGGCCAATCGCGCCGCTGCGCGGTGTACGCCATTGCAATGCGGACCGGCGCAATAGACGACGAACAGGCTGTTGGCCGGAAACGCGGCAAGACGCTCGGGCGTGATCGTACGGGTTGGCAGGCTGATCGCGCCTGGCACGTGGCCGGCGGCGAATGCAGTGGCATTGCGAACATCCACCAGGACATAGTCCACCTGGCCCGCCTGCTGGCTGTGGTAGACATCGGAGCAATCGGTTTCAAAGCGCAGCCGCTGGCTGAAGTGGGCCAGGGCTTGCTCGGCGCTGGCCGCCGGGTATTCAGTGATCAGGCTTGGCATCAGGTGGCTCCGTTCAAGGTTCGTGTGACATCACTTTAAGGGAGGGCAGAGCTTGAGCTACAGTGGCGCACTCGACATCGACCGGTAATTTTCCGCCAATGCAAGACATCCCCGGACTGGTGGCCATCCTGGCCTACGATGGTCTGTGCACCTTCGAATTCGGCATTGCCATCGAGATATTCGCCTTGCCCAGACCGGAGTTCGCTTTCGCCTGGTACGCGCATCGCATCGTTGCCGTCGATCCGGGGCCACTGCGTGCGACGGGCGGCTTTGTAGTCGGCGCCGACGCCGGGCTGGAGGTGCTGGCCCAGGCGCGTACCATCATCATCCCTGGATGGCGCAGTCGCGATGAGCCGCCGCCCGAGGCCCTGCTTGTGGAGCTGCGCAAGGCGCACGCACGGGGTGCGCGCCTGCTGTCGATCTGCTCCGGTGTCTTCGTGCTGGCCGCAGCCGGGTTGCTGGATGGCAAGCGGGCCACCACCCATTGGCGCTACAGCGACGAGTTGGCGCGGCGGTTTCCGGGCATCGCTGTCGATTCCTCGGTGCTGTATGTGGACAGCGGGCAGGTGATCACCTCGGCAGGCAGTGCGGCGGGCATCGATGCTTGCCTGCATCTGGTCGAGCGGGATTTTGGCGCTCACGTTTCCAATACCGTGGCGCGTCGGCTGGTCATGGCGCCACAGCGCGGTGGTGGGCAGGCGCAGTTCATTGCCGCGCCGGTCGCCCAAGCCCCGCGGCACGACTTGGCCGTGGTCCTGGATTGGGTTCGCGAACATCTGGATAAACCGTTGACGATTCCACAGATGGCCGCCAGGGCGCTGATGAGCGAACGCACGTTTCTGCGGCGCTTCAATGACGCGACCGGCATGACGCCCAAAGCCTGGCTGCAGCACGAACGAATGGCCAGAGCCCGTTCGTTGCTCGAAACCAGTGGGCTCGACACTGAACAGATAGCTCAACGTTGTGGGTTCGCGTCGGCGGAAAGTTTCCGGGTAGCGTTTCGCAGGACCGTTGGCCTGGCGCCGTCCTTCTACCGCGAGAGCTTCGGAGCACGGCATCGGTAACGCGGCGCCCCCGGACGCGGCGCTCCTGTAGCAGCGGCGCGAGCCGCGTCGGCGGTGGACGCGGTTCGCCTGGAACAACGCGGTGCACCCGGACGCGGCTTGCGCCGCTGCTACAGCGATCGCAGTGGATGGGGGCGTGCCTTGCGGTCAGGGAGTCTGGCTGTGGCTGTGCCCATGGCGCTGCAATGTTACCCAGATGACCACGGCCAGGATGCCGATCAATGTCGCGGCGGACATCAGTACCAAGCTGTGCGAGGTGCTGAACGCCGCTTGACCGGCCGCGACCAGATCGGCCGCCTGTTGACCTTCCAGGGTCTTCGCTGCACTTATGGTTTCGCCGATCGACTGCCGGGCGCTCTCGGCGATTTCCGGCGGCAAGCCATCGGGCAACCGGATCGAGCGGATGTAGCCGCTGCCCAGCACGAGGCCAAAGCCGGTGATCCCAAGGCCCGTACCCAAGTCATAGCTGGTGGCTTCCAGTGCGCCGGCCGAGCCCGCCTTGTGCGGCGGGGTGCTGCTCATGATCGCCACCGAGGACGCCGTCAGGCCGATGCTCAGGGACAGGCCGAGGACCACCAGCAGACTGATCACCGCCCATCCGCTCTGGTGCAGGTCAGCCATGGCCAAGCCCGCCAGGCTCGCGCTGGCGGCGCCCAGTGACAGACTGCCGACCCAGCGCAGACCGATGGCGCGCAGCAGCAACCCCGCCATGGGCCCGCCGATCGCCGAGGCGATCATCAAAGGCAACAGGAACATCCCAGCCTGCAACGGCGTCTGTCCGAGGACGAATTGCAGCTCCTGCGCCAGCATCAATTCCACCCCCGCCAAGGCACCCATCACCACCAGCGCCATGACCACCCCGGCGCTGATCGCCGGCGAGCGGAACAGACTCAGATCCAGCATCGGTCGCGCGGCATGCAACTGCTTGTGCCCGAACCAGCCCAGCATGCCCAGGCCCAAAGCTGCCGACACCATGGTGAGCGACGCCGAACTGCCCGGCTTGAACCCCGACTTGAGCGCATAGACCGAGGCCATGATACCGAGCATGAGGATCAAGGCTTGGCCAATGGTCCAGTTGCCGTCGCCGGTGATCGAGGTACGGGGTACGTGCCTGAGCACCAGCGGCATCACGATCATCATCACTGGGACGTTGACCAGAAACACCGCGCCCCACCAGAAATGCTCCAGCAAAGCGCCGCCCGCCAAGGGCCCGATGGCCGCGCCTGCCGAACCGGTCGCGCCCCATATACCCAACGCCAGCGCCCGCTCGCGCTCGTCGTCGAAGGTCTGGCGGAGGATGGCCAAGGTGCAGGGAATGATCATTGCCGAGCCGAACGCCATGAACGCCCGCGCGGCAATCAGCGCCGCGACACTGGGCGAAAAGGCGGCCATTACCGAACCCAGGCTGAAGATGCACAGCCCGGTGATCAGCAGTTGCCGATGGCCGATCCGGTCGGCGAGGGTGCCCATGGGAATCAGCAGGCTGGCCATGAGCAGCGGATAGATGTCGATGATCCACAGCACTTCGGTGCCGGTGGCCTGCAAGGCCAAGGTCAGTGACGGGATCGCCACGTGCAGGATGGTCACGTCCAGCACCACCGGCAGAAACACCATCATGACCGCGACCAGCACCCACCAACGTTTTACAGATTCAGACGATGACACAGGACTTCCTTGTGTTAACCAATGGGCCACTACAGCAGCCAAACGGGTGCTGATACCAGCATGTCAGCCAGCGCGAAGCAAGCGGCGCGACTGGGCGCTGTGCAATGACCAAGCAGCCTGCAAGTCGGTTTACTGGCGTTTATCCAGAACGACACGGATGGGTGTGAAGCCATTTCTTAACAAACCTGTTTCGTGAGTGTTGCACATGGTGACCTGACCTAATCATTGCGGCCCTCGCCAACCGTGGGCTGCACCTGAGGCGCACACGAAGTTGGTACCGTTTCGCCAATGAACCGTCGCGCCTCGACGGACTTTCGACTTGCATTGCCGAGCAAATGTTTATTGGCGCCAATAAAAATAACACCATGAGCCTGCAGATATTTGGCGCCATCATTACAGAATATATAACCTATTGATTCATAACGTTTTTATAAAAAATCACACACGTTGTTATTTATTTGGAGGTGGGTAATAGCGCTCAGCTTGCACTGCCGGAGTTTCGACACCTAGTATCACCTCGCCTTACCGATGCCGCCCCAGAGTCGGCACTGACAAAGAGCGACCGAACAGGACGCACACGATCGCCAATGCCATGGGTACACCACAGTTGCAGCGCCTCACAGTGCTGGGCAGGACGTGTACCTGATTTATTTTGCGCCAATGCCACGCTTATACGATGTCCGTACTGAACCTTGCTGCAATAGCTTGTCCAAGGTCAGCTCCTCCGGATGTACCGTCGGGCGTTGCACTGGTTGTTATTGCTTACCAAAGACTCTGGAGATTTGCATGAAAGCGATTGTCACCGGTGTAACCGGCCAGGATGGGGCGTATCTGACGCAGCTCTTGTTGGAAAAAGGCTATACCGTCTACGGGACCTACCGCCGCACCAGTTCGGTGAACTTCTGGCGTCTGGAAGAGCTCGGTGTCGCGACTCATGCCAACCTGCATTTGGTCGAGTACGACCTCACCGACCTGTCGGCCAGCATTCGCCTGCTGCAGAACACCGAGGCCACCGAGGTCTACAACCTTGCGGCCCAGAGCTTTGTCGGCGTGTCCTTCGAGCAGCCGTTGACCACGGCCGAGATCACTGGGGTAGGGGTGGTCAACCTGCTTGAAGCGATCCGCATCGTCAACCCGAAGATCCGCTTCTACCAGGCGTCCACCTCCGAGATGTTCGGCAAGGTGCAGGCGATTCCGCAGATCGAGAGCACGCCGTTCTATCCGCGCAGCCCGTACGGCGTCGCCAAGCTGTACGCCCACTGGATGACCATCAACTACCGCGAGTCGTACGGCATCTTCGCGACCAGCGGCATCCTGTTCAACCACGAGTCGCCCCTGCGCGGCCGTGAGTTCGTGACCCGCAAGATCACCGACAGCGTAGCCAAGATCAAGCTGGGCAAGCTCGACGTGCTCGAACTGGGCAACCTGGACGCCAAGCGCGACTGGGGTTTCGCCAAGGAATACGTGGAAGGCATGTGGCGCATGCTGCAAGCCGATGAGCCGGACACTTTCGTGCTGGCCACCAACCGTACCGAAACCGTGCGCGACTTCGTCAGCATGGCGTTCAAGGCTGTGGACATCAGCCTGGACTGGTCGGGCAAGGACGATTCGGAATGCGGCACCTGCCGCGCGACCGGCAAGGTGCTGGTCAAGGTCAACCCGATGTTCCATCGTCCGGCCGAAGTCGATCTGTTGATCGGTGACCCGGCCAAGGCGCGTGAAGTGCTGGGTTGGCAGCCGCAGACCAGCCTCGAAGAGCTGTGCCGGATGATGGTCGAGGCCGATCTGCGACGCAATGAAATCGGCTTTTCTTTCTAGGCGCCTCTGGCGTCTACCCGAATTACGCAGTGGGAATGGATATGAATAAACAACAGTGGATGGCATGCCTGGCGCTGGCGCCCTGGCCCTTGAGCGCTTGGGCGTTGGAACCGGCAAAGGTCGAGTTGGGCCCCGTGAACTTCACTCCGACACTGGAGATAAGCGAACGCTACGACGACAACTTTCGCGCCGTGGATCGCAATGAGGACGCGTCGTGGATCACCTCGGTCAAGCCGACCCTGTTGTTTACCCGCGAAACCCGCAACACCGGCTACAAGTTCCAGTACTCGGCCGACAGCCAGACCTATCTGGACCACGCCGACGCCAGCCACGTCGACCACGATGCCGAGCTGAGTGGCATCTGGGCTTTCGATTCGCGCAATCGCCTCGACGCTACGCTCGATTACAAGCGCGGCGAAGAAACCGTCGACTCCGCCGACGAGCGTGAGAACGACAAGTACACCCGTCAGGGCGGTCGCTTGAAGTACACCTTCGGCGCCCTCAGCGCCATGAACCAGATCGAGCTGGGTGGCGGCTACCGTCAGCAGCGCTATCGCAACGCCGATGGCATCAACGACGACAAGGAATACGACGCCACCAGCGTCAGCGGTACCTGGTTCCATCGCCTGGGCGGCAGCACCCGCGCCCTGGTTCAACTGGACCACGTCGACTACGACTACCTGGACTTCGACCGCCGTAACAGCAAGGGCAACCGCGTGCTGTTCGGTATCGACCGTGACGTCACCGCCAAGCTCAGCGGTACCGCCCGCGCCGGTTACGAGCGCAAGGATTTCGAAAGCTCGCAGAGCAACGACTACGGCAGCGGCACTTGGGAAGTGGGCATGGACTACAAGCCACGCACCTATTCCACCATCTCGGTGAACATGCGCCGCGCCTTCGACGAAGGTGACGACGGTGCCAACACCGTGCACGTGACCAGCAGCCGCCTGGGCTGGCGCCACAGCTGGTCGTCGTTCTTCGCCACCGACGTCAACTATCGCCACGCACAGCGCGAGTACCTGGGCACGGGTGGTCGTGACGACACCCAGAATGCCGCCGGTGCCGAGATCATCTACACCGCCAGCCGTTGGGCCGAGGTTTCCCTGGGCTACAACCGCGTGGACAACAACTCGAACGTGGACAGCGAAGACTACGTTCGCAACATCTACCTGCTCAGCCTCAAGCTGTCCCTGTGAACCTGACCCAAAGGGGAGAAGCCACCATGTTCAAGCAAGCATTGATCGTCGTACTGGCACTGTTCAGCCTGGGAGCCCAGGCCGATGCCTACAAACTCGCTTCGGGCGACGTCATCCGGGTCTCCGTCCTGGGTGAACCTGACCTGACCAACGAGGAAGTCCACCTCAACGACTCCGGGACCTTTTCGTACCCCTTTCTGGGAAACGTGAAAGCGCTCGGCAAGACCACCGACGAGATCGAGCGGGTCATCACCAAGGGCCTGAGCGGTGACTACCTCAAGGATCCGAAAGTGACCGTGAGCGTCGTCGAATACCGTCCTTTCTACATCGGCGGTGAAGTCAAGGCGCCGGGCGGGTATCCCTACAAGCCGGGCCTGACCATGGACCGCGCCATCGCTCTGGCGGGCGGTCTGACCGAGCGTGCTTCGGTCAACCGCATCAACATCAACCGCGGCGGCAGCGCCAAGCCGGCCCAGTTGGCAACACCGGTAGAACCGGGCGACACCATCACTATTGATCAGGGGTTCTTCTAAGATGAGCCAGATTGCCGTAAGAAACAGCCAGGGCATGGCCCCATGGCAGGCCTCGCCCGCGCCGGAAGATCGCGACGCACTGGACTCGCGTAAACTGTGGCGCACGCTGTGGCGTCGCCGCGGCATGATCCTCGGCGTCTTCGCCGTAGGCACCGCTGCCGCCGTGATCTACGCGCTGAACATGACGCCGACCTATCGCTCCGTCGCCACCCTGGTGATCGAGCCCAGTGGCAACCAGGTCATCACGTTCCAGCAGACGCCGGACCGTCCGGATCCCAACAGCGACTACCTGCAGACCCAGATGGGCCTGATCCAGAGCCGCGAAGTGGCCGAGCGCGCCGTGCGTGAGCTGGACCTGTCGCACCATGAAGAACTGGACCCACGCCAGAAAGCCTCGCGTCTGTCCAAGATCAAGGCGCAACTGTCCAATTGGCATGCCGACTGGTTCCCGCAGAGCTGGCACCAGGAGCTGAACTACACCGACGAGCAGGCCTTCAACAGTGCGGTGATGGAATTGCGTCAGCGCACCAGCGTGACGGTCGTCGGCAAGAGCCATCTGGTCAGCATCGGCGTGACCATGGCCGACGCCGAAACCGGCGCGGCTACCGCCAACGCCCTGGCTCAGGGCTACCTCGCCAGCCGCCAGTCTTCGCAACAGCAGGAATCGCTGAACGCCAGCCGCTGGATGAACACCCGCATGGTGGAACTGCGTACCCAACTGCAGCAGGCTGAAAGCAAGCTGCAGGCCTACCGCGATGGCCAGGGCCTGGTCGACGTCGGCGGCGTTGCCACCATCACCGCCAACGAGCTGGCTCGCACCAGCGACCGTCTGGTCGATGCGCGCCGTGAACGTGCCGATGCCCAGAGCCAGTACCGTCAGGTGCAGGGTCTGTTGGCCCGCGGCGGCAACCTGGACCTGTCCAGCGTGCCTGCGGTCATCAACAACCCGGTGATCCAGCAGTTCCAGGCCGTCGCCGCCACTGCCCAGGCGCGTGTCGACGAATACAGCCAGCGCTACGGCGACAAGCACCCGCAGATGGTTGCCGCCCGTTCGGAACTGCAAGCCGCCCAGGCCAGCCTGCGCAGCCAGGTGAGCCAGGTCGTCGCCGGCCTGCAGCACAACTATCAGTTGGCGCAGGACAACGAGAACGCACTGCGCTCCTCGTTCAACAGCAACAAGCAGGAAATCCAGGACATCTCCCGCAAGGAGTTCGCCCTGCGTGAACTGCAGCGTGACGTCGACAGCAACCGTGATGTGTACAACACCTTCATGACCAAGCTGCGCGAAACCATGGCGACCGCCGACCTGGTCTCGGGCAATGCCCGCGTGGTCGATCCGGCCATCGCTCCGCTGTTCCCGACCACGCCGCGCAAGGCCATTCTGGTGGTCCTGGCTGCACTGCTGTCGCTGATTGCCGGTTGCGCCATTGCCCTGCTGCGTGAAGCCTGGAACAACAGCTTCAAGAACAGCGCCGACGTCGAACGCAATCTGCACCTGCCGGTGCTCAGCGTGGTGCCGATGCTCAAGCGCCGCAACCGCTCGCGCATCCATCGCCAGTTCGAGCGCAACGACGACGCGGCTTTCGCCGAAGCCGTACGGACCCTGCGCACCGGCGTGATGCTCAACGACGACGATGTCCGTCGCAAGACCCTGGTATTGACTTCGACCACGCCGGGCGAAGGCAAGACCACCCTGGCCATCAACCTGGCCGGTGCCATGGCTCGCGTCGAACGCGTGCTGCTGGTGGAAGCCGACCTGCGCCGTCCGAAAGTGGCCACCAACCTGGGCCTGGACGCTCACCACATCGGCCTGGCCGAGTTGCTGGCCGGCAAGGCGGGCGTCGATGACTGCCTGCAGAGCATCGGTAGCCTGGACGTGATCTGCGCCGGTGAAATGCCCTACAACCCGCAGGAACTGCTGGCCAGCACGCGCATGCAGACCTTCCTGGAATGGGCACGTCACCGCTACGACCGCGTGATCCTCGACACCCCGGCCAGCCAGTCGGTGAGCGACGCGGCACTGCTGTGCGGCATGGCCGATTCGGTGATCTACGTGATCAAGTCCGAGGCCACGAGCATGCCGCTGGTGCGCAAGAGCATCGGTCAGCTGTTGCAGACCGGCGCGCCGATCACCGGCGTGGTGCTCAACCAGGTCTCGCGTCCCGAGCCCGGTCAGCGTCGCGACCACTACTACGATTACCTGCCGGCAGCCCCGGCCCAATAAACCTTTCCGACCTTGCAGCCGCGCCGCTCACCCCTTGGGGCGAGCAGTGCGCCCGGCTGGCCGCGTTACGGAAAATGCCAATCCACGCCGCATTTGTCTGCTGAGGAAACTTCCATGATTGCGCCTCGCTTGCACCCGATGGTAAACCGCCGGGGCCTGACGTTCTGGACCATGTGGCTCGCGGGTGCCGCTCTGGCATGCGCGCTCACATTCAGTGTGCTGTACGCACACTTCAATGAATTCCCGCCGCAGTACCGCGTGCTGATGATGATCGGGGTGCTTGCCTCGGTTCCGGTCTACAGCTTCCTGCACGTCTACCACAAACGCCTGAACTACCTCAGCGGCCTGCTGCGCCTGCTCGGCGGCTGGTTGACCCTGGTCGCCGCGCTGGCCGTGGTCATCTACCTAAGCGGCAGCCCGCAGAGCCTGGCACCGGGCATGGCCGTCAAGCTGATCGTCTACGGCTTCCTGGCCCAAGCGGCGACGTTCATTCCCTTGCGCTTCCTGCTCAACCGCCATAATCAGCGGCTCAAGAACGAGCGCAAGGCAGTGATCATCGGCGCCGGTGAACTGGCCGGCAAGCTGGCTCGTCAGCTCAAGCCGCGCGTTCCGGTGCTGGGCGTGATCGCACCCGACGCCGAAGTCGATGCCGACTGGGTGCCGGTGCCGGGCGTGCCGCACCTGGGTGGTTTCGACGAGCTGCGCGACATCGTCCAGCGCGAACAGGTGCGCCGGGTGTACATCGCCTTGCCACTGGATCGCATGGTGCAGATCGAATCGATCTACGTCGACCTGCTCGACCTGGCCGTGGACGTGGTCTGGGTGCCGGACTTCGGCAGCATGATGCTGCTCAACCAGTCGATCTCGCAGATCGAACAGTTCCCGGCCATCTACCTCAACGAAACGCCGTTGAGTTCGCACCCGGCCGCTGCCATGGCCAAGGATCTGATCGACCGCAGCCTGGCACTGCTGGCGATCGTGGTCCTGGCACCTGTGCTGATCACCTGCGCAGTGGCGGTGAAGCTGTCCTCGCCAGGCCCGGTGTTCTTCCGCCAGGGGCGCGACGGTTGCAATGGCACCGTGATCCACGTCTTCAAGTTCCGCTCGATGCGCATGCACGACGACCAGGAAGTCAAGCAGGCCACCCGCAACGACTCGCGAGTGACCCGCGTGGGTGCATTCCTGCGTCGCTCGTCGCTGGACGAACTGCCGCAACTGCTCAACGTGTTGCGTGGCGAAATGGCCCTGGTCGGTCCGCGTCCCCACGCGATCGCCCACAACCATTACTACTGCGACAAGCTGATGGCCTACATGGCGCGTCATCGCATCAAGCCGGGCATCACCGGTCTGGCCCAGGTCAGCGGTTTCCGTGGCGAAACCGACACGCTGGACAAGATGCAGGGGCGCCTGGAGCGTGACCTGGCCTATATCAATCACTGGTCGTTGTGGCTGGACATCAAGATCCTGATCAAGACCCCGTTCACCTTGTTCTCACGGAACATCTATTGAGCCCGGAGGCTGGGATGGAACACGACTTGAGCCAGGGGCCGGCAGCGGCCCCCGGCCTGATCCAGCAACTGCGCCAGAACCGCATGGTGCGAAACCTGGCGACAGCGCTCGGCGGCTCGGCCGGCGCGCAGCTGATCAACCTGGCGCTGATCCCGGTGATCATGCGGATCTACGGCCCCGAGGCGTTCGGGGTGGTGGGTACCTTCCTCAGCCTGACGATCATCCTGATCCCGGCCTGCAGCCTGACCTGGTCGATGGCCATCGTCCTGCCGCAACGCCATCGCGACGCCAGCGGCCTGGCCAAGCTGGCGACCGTGGTTGCCTTGCTGGTGTCTCTGCTGGTGGCGGTCGTGCTGTTGTTCTGGGGGCCGATGCTGGCCGAGCGCTGGAACCTGGAACTGCTCACCCCGTACCTGATGCTGCTGCCGCTGGTCATGTTCAGCTCGGCGGTCCTTGAAGTGCTCCAGCAGTGGCTGTATCGCCATGGCCGCTACCGCCTGACGGCCCGCGCGGCCACCAGCCATGCCCTGGTCTACAACGGCATGCGCAGTGTCGGCGGCCTGTTCAACAACAGCGCGACCATGCTGGTGGTGACCAGCGCGCTGTACTACGTGGTGCACAGCCTGCTGATCCTGATCGGCATGGCCATGAGCAAGCCGGCACCGGCCGACGCGACCGAGGCCGACGAGGCCCCGCGCAAGACCCTGCGCCAACTGGCCAGCGAATACCGCGACTTCCCCCTTTTCCGTGCCCCGCAAGTGTTGATCAACGCGCTGTCGGTGCACATGCCCACACTGGTATTGGCCTCGCTCTTCGGCGCCATACCGGCAGGCTATTTCGCCCTGTGCCTGCAAGTGCTGGCCATGCCCAGCAACTTCATCGGCAAAGCCATGGGCAGCGTTTTCTACCCGCGCATCGCCGCTGCCGTGCACGCTCGTGAAGCGGTGGTCGGCCTGCTGCTCAAGGGCGTGGGCGCGATGACCGCGATCGGTGCGTCGGGCTTCCTGATCCTGGTCATCGCCGGGCCGTGGCTGTTCACCCTGGCCTTCGGCGCCCAGTGGCACGAAGCGGGCGAATACGCGCGCTGGCTGGCCCTGGCAGAGCTGGCCCGGTTCGCAGCGATGCCATGCGAGGTCGCCATCCCGGCGTTGCGCCTGCAGGCCTACTTCCTGGGCTTCGAAGTCTTCGCGACTTCGCTGCGCTTCGGCGCGGTGGCCATCGGCGCCCTGTGGGGCGGCTCGGCCCTGGCGGTGGTGATCGCTATCGCCGCAGCAAACATTTTCATCTATCTGGCGATGATGTCGATCGTCGTATTCAAGGCGCGTGCCTGGCAGAACCGCCAGAGTGGCACTCTACAGGAGGCTCAAGCATGACCCGATCCAACAACGACGTGTGCGCGATCATCCTCAACTGGAATGGCGCCGATACCACCATCGACTGCATCCGCGCCCTGGACGCCCATTGCCGCGTCCCGGTGGTGGTGATCGACAACGATTCCAAGGACGACAGCGTGTCGCGCCTCAAGCAGTTTCTCAACGACTCGACTGGCCCGGACGTTCAGGTGATCGACGAGCGCTCAGCCGGCAGTTATGACACACCCCACGAGCGGGTGTTGATCATCAACGAAGGCAACCACGGCTACGCCGGCGGCAACAACGTGGGCATCGACTACGCCGTGCGGGCAGGCTATCGCTACATCTGGCTGCTCAACAACGACGTCACCGTCGAGCCCGGCGCCCTGGAAGCACTGCGTGACACCCTGGAACAGTCGCCCAAATGTGGCTTCTCGGCCTCCGTGCTGGTCTACTCGGACCGCCCACAGGTGGTCCAGTGCGTCGGTGGCGGCACCTTGTTCCCCTGGTTGGGCAAGACCAAGCTGATGGGCAAGAACATGGACCGCGCGCAGTTGGCCACCGCCGGCTTGCCCGAGCCCGACTACCTGATGGGCGCGAGCCTCATGATACGCCGCGAGGTGATCGAAGAGGTCGGCATGATGGACCACCGCTACTTCATGTACTCCGAAGAAGTGGACTGGGAACGTCGTGCCGCCGCCGTGGGCTGGCATGGCCGCGTGGCCCTCGACAGCTTCGCCCGTCATGGCGACAGCGGCAGCACCAAAGGGCGCAGCCACATGTTTCATTACTACCGCAACCGTGCGGCGATCATGTACAACAAGCGCTTCCATTCGACCGCGTGCACCTTCGTCTCGGCGGTCGCCCTGGGCGCGATCACGGTGTTGCAGAACCGCGGCAGTGCCAAGAACATCAAGTTCGGCATCAAGGGCATCACCGAGGGCTTGGCGTTCAAATGGCGCTGAGTGATCTATCGTCCACGAGGTAACGGACATGCTCCAGGCTTTGCTCAATCCACGCACGTTGCTGTGCGTGCTGGTGGTGGTCAACTCCGGCTTTCTTTTCCTGACCGACAACAAGCTGGCAGGCTTGCCATACCTGCGCGAGCTGTACCTGGCTGGCGTCGTTGGCGCGGCCGTGCTGCTGCTGGCCATGTGGCAACGCCCGTGGCAGTCGCGGGCCAGTATGTGGATCCTGTTCATGGGCGTGGCCCTGCCGGTGATGTCGGCACTGTTCTCCTGGTATCACTTCGAGCAGCCACTGTTCTACGGCCTGCTCGAAGAACGCCGCAACTTCCTGTACCTGCTGTTCTTTCCGGCGTTGTACTTGATGCTGAAGGCGCAGCCGACCCAGGAGCAGCTCGAGCGCTGTTTCCTGATCGGCGGCCTGGCATGTGTGGCGGTCGGCTTTCTCTACTACTTCAAGATCGTCCCGGAAAACGCTGCGGTCGCCTTCAACGTCGACGAGAAGGACTACGGCCTCAATCCGCTGCGTCCGGACCGCTTCAGCATCGGCGGCTCCTACGTCTCGCTGTGCGCCATGATGCTGATGTACCGCCTGCGCCGCCGTATCGAGCTGGTACCGGTGCTGTTGCTGGGCCTGTTCGCCGCCTACCTGTGGCTGGTGCTGCAGACACGTAACACCATGCTGGTGTGGACCTTGGCCGCGTTGTGGATCTTCCGCGCGCACCTGCACGTGCTGGTCAAGCTGGGCCTGGCGATCATCGTCGTGGGCGGGGTCGCCTACATGGTGATGCCAGCGCCGTTCGAAGCCCAGTACGAGCGGCTTATGGCCCTGGTGCAGGAAGCGACCGAGCCGGGTGGGGTGCGTGCCGATACCACCGCGATCATTCTGCGCGATACGGCCGCGAACTGGTACGTGGGGATGGGCGCACTGTCGCTGCAGTGGCAGGGTGGTTTCTCGCGCCTGTACAGCTCTTACTTCTACCTGTCCGACGTGGGTGTGCTGGGCGTGATGTACCGCTACGGCTTCATCATGCCGCTGATCATTCTGGTGTATTTCGTCGGATTCTGGAGAATCAGTCGCCAGTGCCGGAACAAAGGTGACCTGCTTGCTGCCTTTGTTCTCGACATGTGCTTCAACCTGATCAATCTGTTCCTGTCGCCGGCCATGATGTATGACGGCAACATCGCAGCGCTCGCGGTTGCGGCATTCGTGTATTACGGGCAGGTGAGGGTGCCGGCTTCGCAATCGGCCGATCGTCCGCTGGGACGACCGGCCGGTACTGCGGGCCTGGCGGTTACGTCGGGCCGATAGCCTTGCACTTCGGCTCTTTGAGATACCTGCCCATGACTGTCCATTGAGGACGAGGCTGGCCGTTGATCGGCTCGACCGCCATGAAGTAACCACCCCAGTAGGGGCCGCTCGACCAGTAGGTCAGGGGCATGCACTGCTGGGCCAGGTACTTGTGCAGACGTTCGGCCGCGTCCAGCCAGCGTGGGTCGTTGTCAGGGATGCCGAATTCGCCGATGTGGCCTTTCTTGCCGTTGCGCTTGAGCCACTCGACGAAGGGTTTGACCCGGTTCACGGCGATGTCCGGATTCCATGTGCCGGAAATTCGATTCTTGTAGTTACCACTGCCGTCAGGATCGAGGTAGATATGCGCGGAAAAGATCAGCTTGTTGGACGGGTCCTTGAGCTTGAGCAGATCGTTGTTGTAGTTCGGCCACCGCTCGGCACTGGCCCACGAACGACCTTCGACGTAGATCGGACGGTTCTTGTCGATCGCCCGAATGGCATCGATGCCCGCCTGAGCGGCCGTCGGCCAGATGGCATCGGATTCGTCGTGGGGCTCGTTCATCAGGTCGTAGCCGGCCAGGGCGCTGTAACCGCTCCAGCGGCGCGCTATCTGACTCATGAGGTTCTTGTAGTGATCCACCGTGACGTCCCGGGTCCCGATGATCTTGCCGCGGTAGCGCCCGTAGTTGTGCACGTCCAGGATCACTTGCATGTTCGCTTGCGCGGCCTGCACCAGCATCTTGTCGATCAGCTTGGCGTAGACAGGGTCAAGCGGACCCCCCAGCGTAGGCTGCAGTCGCTCCCATTTGAACGGGAAGCGCACGCTTTGTACGCCACGACGCTTCCAGTTGGCAAAGAAGCCTTCGCGCGGGAAGAAATAGTGCGTACCTTCCACGCCCGGAAACACATTTTCGGAGAACTCGGCCCCCGACACGTTGACCTGTGTCATCGGCACATCCGCGAACGCAGCGCCAGAGCCCAACAGCAACGCCATCGTCGCACTCAGCAAAGCGCGACGGGGACGTAACGGGTCGGGCCTGAGCACGAAAGGTACAGCGCGCTCGAACTCTGCACGTGAAAACAACCTTTTGATGTTCATCGGCTAAGCCTATGGATAGAAGACAATCAATTACATGCTTTAGACGAACAAGCCGAATCGTCCAAGCTCCCGCAGCCTTTCTACGGCGCTGCATCAACGCATTCTAGAACTGATAGGACGGCCTGGATGAAAGTTTTTGGGATAGATTTCTACAAAGGTGACCAAAGGGACCTGATCCGTGCCATCAAGGGCGACGTGAACAAGCCTTTTGGTTACGCGGTCACCGCCAACGTCAACCATGTTGTACTGCTCGAAGACAGTCCGCCATTCCGCAATGCCTACGATGGGGCCGCTTATCGGATCTGCGACAGCCGGGTACTGATGCCGGTGCTGCGCAAGTTCGACGCAGGCGTGCCCGAGGCGATTCCCGGCAGCACCCTGACCGTGTCGATGATGGACGAAGCCCAGCGCGAAGGCTGGACCGTGACGGTCGTCGGCTCCACCCCCGATGTGGTGGAAATACTGACCCAGCGCTATCCGGCGGTGACATTCCTGCACTACAACCCGCCGATGGGCTTCATCGACAACCCCACGGAAGTGGAGGCCACCTTGCAGTTCGTCGAGCAGCATCGGGCGCAGTTGTTGATCATGTCGGTCGGCTCGCCACGCCAGGAACTGCTGTGCAAGCTGATCGCCGACCGCGGTCGCACCCATGGCGTGGGCCTGTGCACCGGTGCGGCGTTGAACTTCCTGTCGGGCAAGGTGCAACGTGCGCCGATGTGGGTGCAGAAGCTCTCATTGGAATGGCTGCACCGTATTCTCAGCGAACCGAGCCGCCTGGCCGGACGCTATTGGAACGACGGACGGCGCATCCTGCCGATCATCCTGCGCCAGCGTTCGCAGCAGCGGCAATATGCGCAGCAGCGCGACAAGCCCTGAACGCCGTAAACCTTGAAAGCGACAAAGCCACCCTCGGGTGGCTTTGTCGTTCTGGCGTCCTGGCGAACGGGATCAGCGCTTGCCCATGGAGCGGCGGGTGCCGTTCGGGGCGCGGCCTGGGGTCTTGTCATGGTTTGACTTGCCCGCGCCGGGGTAGCTGGCCGCTTGCTTGGTCGCGAACGCGCCGGGCTTGAACGGGAACGTGAAGGCCGGGATCGCTGCCTGGCCATCGACTTCGGCGTCCTGAACGATCGGCTCGGCATCGGGATGTTGATTGGCAGGCATGGTGACTCCGGGGCAGCACGTTGAAAGGGAGCGGCAGTATACCCGAGCCTCCCTTGCAACGCTTGGTGCTGCGTGTGAACCCAGGCCCGCTGCTAGGCCGGGCAGGCGGTGTGGCCGTTGTCCAGGCCTTGCTTGACGTTACGCGAGAGCAGGCTGGCCTTGCCGTCGTGCCAGGTCAGGGTGAGCACGTAGACCGAATCGAAGTCGTTGGCTGCCCAGTCGTCGGTGATGTTCATTTCCTGGCCCACCGCGCGCCCGGCCACTTCGTTGATCAGCTCGGGCAGGTAGCCATGGGACCAGGCCGTGTAGATGACCGCGTTGTGGTACTTGTCGCGCATCAGCTCCCGGGCCAGGTCCTGTGTGTCGTTGGCGCCGTAGTCGATGTTCACCGGCAGGCCGAGCTTGATGGCGCTGGGGCTGATGGTCATGAGCGGACGCAGGTAGCTGTAGGATTCGTCGTTCTCGCCTTCTTCTACATGCCGGCCGGGATCGGCGGCGAACACGTAATCGGCATTGCCGAACCGCTCTGGCAGCAACTCGGCCAGATTCAGCGCGCGGTTGAGACCCTGGCAGTTGAGCTGGCCCAGGCCGCCGGCGGGCTTCTCGGCGTGACGCAGGAACACCAGGGTCTGCGTGCCATCGACGGACTCGGCGCGGCTGTCGCTGATTTCCAGGGCGAGGAAGGAACAGGTACCCGCCAGCAGCAGGGCAGGCAAGGCGTAGGAGTAGCGTTTCAACTGCCGGACGCAGTCGCTCAAGGTTTTCATGGGAAGGGTCTTTAACTCTCGTTGGGTTAGCCGACACACCCGACCGATGCGCGCTGCACGCAGACGCCCGGGTTCTCCCTGTCTTTATTTTGCCTGCCCGTTATCCAGTGGCAGGGACGACTCTCTGAGTGCCATGTTGCCATTTTGTTCACGACTTGCCCGGCTCAAGTTAATGGCATTTTGTTTCAACTTGACGATGGCTCGCTTGCGCGCAGTCCAGCACTGAGGACACCGGCCAAGGCCTCGCGGGTATCGAACAGCGCCTCACGAAACAGCACGTGTTGCGCCTCGACTCGCCATACCGGGCCCACCAGTGCCAAGGCGTACTGCCCTTGCGAGGTCTGCAGGGCCACGGCCATGGCACCGACACCCATCATGTGCTCATTGGCGTCGCAGGCATACCCTCGATCGCGGACCTCGGCCAGCTGTTCGAGCAGGCGTGGCAGATCCGGGGTGCTCGGGGTCAGTGGTTCCAACACCGGACCGAGCAGTTGCACCACGGCCTCGTCGCTCATCTTGGCCAACAGTGCCTTGCCGCCCGAAGTCGCGTAGACACTGAGGAAGCTGCCCGAGGAGGGCGCTACCCGCAAGGGCTGCGGCGACACCACCGAATGCAGCAGCATCAGGTGGGTACCGTTACGGTTGACCAGCACCGCCGTCTCTCCGGTGCGTTCGGTCAGTGCCTCCATATAAGGACGCACCTGGGTGATCAGGTCGACATGGCTGTTCGACGCCAGGCGCATCAATGCCGGGCCAAGGCACACCCCACCGGCGCCTTGGACCTTGAGCAACTCCTCATGGGCCAGCGCATCGACCAGCCGTTGCACCGTGGAGCGGGGCAGGTCGATGCGCTTGGCGATCGCGCCCAGGCTCAGGCCGTCGGGCTCGCTTTCCAGGCAGCGCAGGATCGCCGCTGCCCGAGAGATGACTTGTATGCCGCTACGGTCGTTGTCGTTGCTCATGCAATTTGCCTTTTGTATCGCTGTTCGGTACAGTGTATCGCAATTATTGATTCATCGTCATTTGCAGCAAGCAGGTTCCATTCGTGTCCCCACCTTCACCTCCGGTCCAGGCGCCTTTCGGCTGGCGCCTGGCCATCGGGCTGGTCGGCGTGCTGATCGCCGCCCTGACCTCCGGCATCAACGACCGCGTCACCGACATCACCTTGGCTGACCTGCTGGGGATCTATGGCTTCGGCCACGACGAAGGCACTTGGATCAGCTCTGCCTACGCGGCGGCCGAGGTGTCGGCGATGCTGTTAGCGCCCTGGTTGGCCGTGACCTTTTCGTTGCGGCGCTTCGCCATTGTGGTGACCGTGGCCTTCGCCGGCTTCGGCGCACTGTGCCCGTTCGCCCCCAACCTGGAAAGCCTGCTGCTGTTGCGCGTGCTTCAGGGTCTGGCCGGAGGCGCGCTGCCGCCACTGCTGATGACCGCCGCACTGCGTTTCCTGCCGTGGCACATCAAATTGTACGGGCTGTCGGCCTACGCGCTCACCGCGACCTTCGGACCGAACCTGGCCATGCCCCTCGCCGCGCTGTGGACCGAGGGCAGCGACTGGCGCATGGTATTCTGGCAGATCATCCCGGCGTGCCTGATCGGCGCCGCGTGCGTCGCCTACGGTCTGCCGCAGGATCCACTGCGTCTGGAGCGCTTCAAGCAGGCCGACTGGCGCGGTGCACTGCTGGGCACGGCCGGCCTGAGCATGCTGATCATTGGCCTGACCCAGGGCGAACGGCTGGACTGGCTGGAGTCGCCCTTGATTGCCTTGCTGCTGATCGGCGCCGGGGTGTGCCTGCCGCTGTTTCTGCTCAACGAATGGTTTCACCCACTGCCGCTGTTCAAGCTGCAGTTGCTGGGGCGGCGCAACTTCGCCTTCGGCATCACCACGCTGTGCCTGTTCCTGTTCGTCGGCATGGCCGGCAGCGCGATTCCGGCGGGGTACCTGACTCACATTCAGGGCTATCGGCCATTGCAGACCATGCCCACCGCGTTGTGCATTGCCATCCCGCAGTTGCTCATCGCGCCGCTGGTCGCGTTCGTGATCAACCGCAACTGGGTCGACTCGCGCTACGTGATGGCCGCCGGCTTCGGTCTGCTGACCCTGGCGCTGCTGGGTGGTTCGCAGCTCACCGGCGAATGGATTCGCGATGACTTCTACCTGTTGCAGGCGCTGCACACCTTCGGCCAGCCGATGGTGGTGGTACCGCTGCTGATGATCGCCACCGGGGTCATCCATCCGCTGGAGGGGCCGTTCGCCTCGTCCATGGTCAACACCCTGCGCGGCTTGTCGTCGGTGGTCGCCGGCGTGGTGCTGGAAAACTTCGTCACCGCCCGTGAGCACCTGCATTCCAATACCTTGCTCGATCAGGTCGGCAACAGCTACCAGAGCCTGTTGCCGCTCTACGGCGAGCCGGCTGCCGAACTGGCCGGCCGCGTTCGCGCACAGGCTTTCGTGCTCAGCTACAGCGACGCGTTCCTGGCGCTGCTGGCCTTCATCGCCCTGCTGCTGGTGGTGTTGCTGACCCTGCCCAAACGCGCCTATCCACCGCAACCCCCGGTACCGTCATGAAATCTGTCATCAAACATCGCACCGCTGTCTTTCTCATCGTTGCTGCCATCCTCGTCTGCGCCGCCTATGGCCTCTACCAGGTGCTGCACCGCAGCGGCGTACAGAGCACGGACGACGCCTACATCCGCGCCGACTCGGTGCTGGTGGCGCCACGGGTGGCCGGGGTGGTCACCGAGGTACTGGTGCAGGACAACCAATCGGTCAAGGCCGGGCAGTTGCTAGCGCGCCTGGACCCGCGCGACTACACGGCCTCGGTGGCGGCGGCCCGGGCCAACGTCGATGCCGCGCAGGCGCAGGTGAAGAACCTGCGCGCCAGCATCGAGCGGCAGGCGGCGGTGATCGACCAGGCCAGCGCGGCCACGCGCGCCACCGCCGCTTCCCTGAAGTTCGCCCAGGCCAATGCTCAGCGTTACCGCAACCTGTCCCAGGCTGGCGCCGGCACTCAGGAAGAGCGGCAGAAGGCCGAGGCCGAGTTGCAGGGCTGGGAAGCCTCGCGTGACCGTGATGGCGCCTCGCGGGTCGCCGCCCTGCGCACCCTGGATGTGCTCAAGGCCGAGCTGGAAGTGGCCGAGGCAGCGGTGGACAAGGATCGCTCGGCGCTGGAACAGGCCGAGCTGAACCTGTCCTATACGCAGATTCTGGCACCGGCCGACGGCATGATCGGCCAGCGCTCGGTGCGCGTCGGTGCCTATGTCGCCCCCGGTCGACCCCTGCTGGCCGTGGTGCCGCTGCACCAGGCGTTCGTGGTGGCCAACTTCCGCGAGACGCAACTGGCGCACATGCATGCCAATCAGCGCGTAGACATTCATGTCGACAGCATTCCCGACCAGGTCTTTCGCGGCCACATCGACAGCGTCGCGCCGGCCACGGGTCTGTCGTTCGCGCAGATCAGCCCGGACAACGCCACCGGCAACTTCACCAAGGTGGTCCAGCGCATTCCGGTCAAGGTGGTGTTCGAAACCGATCAGCCCCATCTGGACCGGCTGCGCGTCGGCCTGTCGGTGGTCGCGTCGGTCGATACCACCCAGGAGCCCTGAGATGAGACGTGCATTGCTTGCCCTGACCTTGAGCAGCCTGGCCGCGTGCAGCGTCGGGCCGGACTTCCAACGCCCGGCAGCGGCGCTGCCTGCGCAGTGGCAGGACAGCGCCGGTACCCGCGCCGACGCAGCGCTGGACAGCGCCTGGTGGCAGCAGTTGGGCGACCCGCAATTGACCGCGCTGGTGACCCGCGCCGCCAAGGCCAACCTGGACATCCGTTTGGCGGCCAACCGCGTGCAGCAAAGCCAGGCCCTGCGCCAGGTCAGCGGCAGCGAGCAGTTGCCGGGGCTCAGCGCGCGCGGTGGCTATCAGCGCGAGCGCAACAGCGCCGAAGGCCTCAACGACCCGTCAGGGCAGAGCGGCCGAGCACCGTTCGAGCTGTGGAGCGGGGCGCTCGACGCCAGCTGGGAGGTCGACCTGTGGGGGCACGTCCAGCGCAGCGTCGAGATGGCCGACGCCGACGTCCAGTTCAGCCAGGCCCAGCGCGACGCGGTCGGTCTGAGCATCGCCGCGCGCACGGCCACCGACTACATCCGCCTGCGTGGCGTGCAGGCACGCCTGGCCGTGGCGCGGGAGAATCTCGAGATCGCCCGGCAGAGCCAGCGCCTGACCCAGACTCGCTACGAGAATGGCGTCACCACCAACCTGGACACCGCCAACGCCGCTGCCCTGGTGGCAACCATCGAAGCCTCGCTGCCCGTGCTGCAGGCGCAGCAGGACCGCTTGATCAATGCGCTGAGCTACCTGCTGGCCGAACCGCCGCGCGCCCTGGCCGACGAACTGCGCACCCCACGCGCCATTCCCGACCCGGCGCCGGACGTGCCCATGGGTCTGCCCTCGGAATTGGCCCAGCGCAGGCCCGACATCCAGCGCAGCGAGGCGGCGTTGCACCGGGCCACGGCCGCCATTGGCGTGGCCAAGGCCGATTTCTATCCACGGGTGAGCCTGGGCGCCAGCTTCGGCTTTCAGGCCCTGAATGGCTCCGACCTGGGCGGCTGGGATTCGCGCAGTTGGTCGTTCGGCCCCAGCCTGTACCTGCCTATCTTCCAGGGCGGACGCCTGACGGGCACGCTGGAGCTGCGCGAACATCAGCAGCAGGAAGCGGCGCTGGACTACCAACGGGTGGTACTGGCCGCCTGGCACGAGGTCGACGATGCCATGAGCGACTACTCCGCCGAACAGCAGCACCATGCTGCGCTGAGCGAGGCGGTGCAGCAGAACACGGTGGCCCTGGGTACCGCCCGCGACCGCTACAATCAGGGCGCGACCGATTTCATCAACGTGCTCGGTGTGCAGCGTGCGCTGCTGGCCACGCAAAGCCAGCTGGTGGACAGTGCCACTGCCGCGGCGATCGATCGCGTACGTCTGTATCGGGCCCTCGGCGGCGGCTGGCCGAAAGACGCCTGAAGAAGCCGCGATGCGCCCGGCAAGCCGTGCTAGGGTAAGGTCTGTCAGCCAACAGGAGCCTGCCCATGCCCGACCACGTCCCGCTCAAGCTCAGCAATCCGCCCGGCCTGTTCGACCCCGCGCCCTATGGTTACTCACATGTGGCCGAGGTCGCCGGTGGCAGCAAGTTGTTGTTCATCGCCGGGCAAGGCGGTGAAAGCCTGGACAGCAGCATTTCCCCGGATTTCCAGTTACAGGCCGGGCAGGCCCTGGCCAACCTGCGTACCGCACTCGGTGCAGCCGGTGCCGACTACGCCCACGTCGCCAAGCTGACCGTGTTGATCGTCGACCACGACCATGAGCGCCTGGCCATCTGGAGCGACACCCTGCGCGAGGCGTGGGGCGATGCCATGACGCCAGCCTGTACCTTGATCCCGGTGCCACGCCTGGCCCTGGACGGCATGCTCATCGAACTCGATGCGGTGGCGGTGATGCCGCAATGAGCGAACTGATCAGCGCACTGCGCGACATCGTCGGCGCCAGCCATGTGCTCACCGACTCGGCCGAGACCGAACGCTTTCGTCAGGGTTTCCGCTTCGGCAGCGGCCAGGCACTGGCGGTGGTCCGCCCCGGCTCGCTGCTGGAGCAGTGGCAGGTGGTCAAGGCCTGCGTGGCGGCCGACGTGATCGTCATCATGCAGGCGGCCAACACCGGCCTGACCGGAGGTTCCACGCCGGACGGTGGCTACGACCGTGAAGTGGTGATCATCAGCACCTTGCGCATGCGCACGGTGCACGTGATCGAGGAGGGCCGTCAGGTCATCTGCTTCCCTGGCTCGACCCTCGATCAGTTGGAGAAGGTCCTCAAGCCTTTGGGTCGCGAGCCCCATTCGGTGATCGGTTCCTCGTGCATCGGCGCGTCGGTGTTCGGCGGCGTCTGCAACAATTCAGGCGGCTCGCTGGTGCGTCGCGGACCGGCCTACACGCAGATGGCGGTGTACGCCCAGCTCGGCGCCGATGGCACCTTGCAACTGGTCAACCACCTGGGCGTCGAACTGGGCGATACGCCCGAGCAGATCCTCGGCAACCTGGACGCCCAGCGCTACACCGCCACCGATATCAAGGCCGATGCCGGGCTGGGCTCCGACCATGGCTACGCCGCCTATGTGCGCGAAGTCGACGCGCCCACGCCCGCACGGTTCAATGCCGACCACCAACGCTTGTACGAGGCCAGCGGCAGTGCCGGCAAGCTGGCGGTGTTCGCCGTACGCCTGGACACCTTCGTCGCCGAGCGCGACACCGCGGTGTTCTACATCGGCAGCAACGACACCGCCGACCTCACCCAGATTCGCCGGCACATGCTCGAACGGTTCGACGAGCTGCCGATTGCCGGCGAGTACATGCACCGCGACGCCTACGACGTGGCCGCCGAATACGGCAAGGACACGTTTCTGATGATCCACCACCTGGGCACCCAGCGCCTGCCCAAGTTGTTCGCCTTGAAGAGCCGCGCCGACACTTTTCTCAAGCGCTTTCCCTGGCTGCGTGCCAACCTCGCCGACCGTGTCCTGCAACTGGCGGCGCGTTGCTTTCCCGAGCACCTGCCGCCGCGCATTCGCGAGTTCCGTCAGCGTTATGAACACTACTTGATGCTCAAGGTGTCCGCCGGCTCGGTGGCGGCGACCCAGAAGCTGCTGGAAGAGCTGTTCGCCGGACGTGACGGTGATTTCTTCAGGTGCACCGCAGAGGAGGGCAGCAAGGCCTTCCTGCATCGTTTCGCTGCCGCCGGTGCTGCGGTGCGCTATCGCGCCGTGCACGATCGGGAGGTGGAGGACATCGTGGCGCTGGACATTGCCCTGGCGCGCAATGATCGCCAGTGGTTCGAGACGCTGCCCGCCGACATCGATCAGCAGATGATCGTCAAGCTCTACTACGGGCATTTCTTCTGCCACGTGTTCCACCAGGACTACATCCTGCGCAAGGGCAGCGATTGTCTGGCGGTGGAGCATCGCATGTGGTCGCTGCTCGACGAGCGCGGCGCAGAGTATCCGGCCGAGCACAACGTCGGCCATCTGTACCCGGCCAAGCCGGCGCTCAAGGCCTTCTATCAGCAACTGGACCCGTGCAACGCCTTCAATCCGGGTGTCGGCCAGACCTCCAAGTGCCGCCACTGGCACGAGTGACCGCGGCGCCCCCTTCGCGGGTAGAACCCGCTCCCACAGGGTCACCGTTGTTCCTTGTCCAAGGGCCACCACCGTTTCTTGTGGGAGCGGGCTCTGCCCGCGAAGAACTCGACGCGGTGCACCTGGTAGACCGCGGCGTCCCCTTCGCGGGGGGGCGGCCCCCCCCCCCCCAGAGGCACCGGGGGTT